>NZ_BDIR01000001.1:300000-389242 GCF_001895145.1 Arcobacter sp. LA11
GCAATTCTTACTGCTGGTGCTGGCATAATTGTATGATCTACTCTAAATGAATCTAATAATGGCATTTTATAATTCCTAATTTTTTATTTATAGAATTCTACCAACTTCTATTATATAGTTAGATTAATATTTTTTAATACTCTTCATATTCAAAGATATCTTTAAAAGTATTATCTTTTTTATCGTAAAATTCAATAGACCCATCTTCTAAACTATAATACCATCCATGAATTTTCATAGTTTTATTTTCTATTTTTTTGTTTATATATGGATAAGTCAAAAGATTTTCTACTTGGCAAATAACAGAGTTTTTTTCTGTAGCTTTGTAAAGTTCTTCTTTTGTAGAGTATGTTTTTTCTAAAGTGATATTTTTAGCTTTTTCTCCTAGTTTTAACCATTTTCTAATATTAATAAAATCATCATTTTTTGGAATATCTTGATAGAGACTTTGACAAGCTCCACAATTAGAATGTCCACAGACAATTATATTTGAAATATTTAAAACTGATACGGCATATTCAATTGCAGATGCAGTTCCATGAAAGTCCCCTGTGGCACTAAAAGGAGGCACAAAGTTACCTATATTTCTAAGAACAAATAAATCTCCAGGTTTACTTCCTACCATAAAATCAGGAGTAATTCTACTATCACAGCAACTGATAAATAAAATACTTGGTTTTTGACCATTTTTAACTAATTCTTTTAGTTCTTGTTTAAAGTCAGGATAATGATATTTTCTAAAGAGTTTATTCCCTCTTATTAAGTGTTTAATTGGATTCATAAATATATTTTAGAATTAAAAAATGTAATAAAAATCAAATTTATACTCTTCTAAACTTTTATTGAGAATATTGCTCCATCTTTTGAGTTTTTAACATTGATTGTACCATTCATCTTTTCTTCTATGATTAATTTTGTCATATAAAGTCCAATACCTGTACCATAGTCATATTTAGTAGTAAAATAAGGATCGAAGATTTTGTCAATAATTTCTTTATCAACACCACCTGCATTATCTTCAATACATAGTTTTATATCTTCCTTTGTATCTAAATAGATTTTTATTTTAGGGTTTGAAACTTTTCTATCAATTAATATATCTTTTGCATTTGAAATGATATTAACTATTGCTTGGGAGTACTCATTTTTAAAACCATTAATTTTATAATCTAAATCAACAGATGTAGAAATTTCTATTTTATGATAACTAAGTGTTGGTTTTACAATATTTATAGCACTAGTAACTGCTTCAATTACTATAAAGTCCTCTTTTTTTGAATTAGGGCTAAAGAAATTTCTAAAATCATCAATAGTTTTAGACATATATTCAAGTAAATCATTTGCTTCATTTACTCTATTTGAAAGATATTTTTTATCTAGTTCTTTATAGTCATATGCAGATTCTATATCAAAAAATAGTCCAGAAACTTGAGATAAAGGCTGTCTCCATTGGTGGGCAATATTTCCTATCATTTCACCCATTGCAGCCATTTTCGATTTTTGAATAAGTATTTTCTCTTGTTTTAATTTTTCTTCTTTTAATAAAGTTCTTTCTGTTATATCTCGTAAAGATGCAAAAAGTAAATCTTGATTTTCATATGAGTAAATAATTACATTTAATTCAATAGTTCTTATTTCATTTTTTTTTGTAAATAGTTTTATAGTTTTAAATAAAGATTTTGATTCTAAAATCTCTTCCAAACTTAGGTCTTTAAATAACATGAAAAAATCTTGATATAAAATCTCTTTTGAAGTATATCCTGTTGTTTTAAGTGCAGTATTATTTAGACTTAAAATACTTGCTTTTTTTTCTTTAATTTCTGAAATTATAAATCCGTCATTACTATAATTAAAAAGTAAAGCATATTTTTCTTCATTCTGTTTTACAATTTTTCTATATTGATTAAAAAGTCTTTCAATTTTTCTTGTAAAAGCTAATGAAAAAATAAAAAATATTATTGTCATAGCAAGCATAATAATAAAGAGTTTGAATAGTTTATTATATAAATTTTCTAAAGATATTTCACGTTCATGTTCAATGATATTATAGATGTTTGATAGATTAACTCCAACAGCAATGAAGTATCTTAAGTTTTCAAGAAATGTACCATAAAGTACTTTTTGATTATTTTCATAAAAAATATACTTATTACCTTTATAGTTTGTATCTATCATTAACTTTTTAATTGATTCTAACTCAGAATATGAGGAAGATATTTGCTTTTGAGTAAGCATTTCACTTTTTGTATCTATTGCATTTAAGCTTCTTATATTATACATTAGAACAAATTGTTCTTTATTGTAATTTTCGATTAATATCTTTTGTATAATATTTCTTTTTAATTTATCTCTTTCAACTTTTAAAAATGTCCCTGAACCAATTATAATATCGAGTTCTTTTAAATGTCTAAAAAAAGATATTTTCTTTGAACTTATATTACTTTTTGGTTTGTACCAAAAATATTCTATGAAATTTTGTTCATCTTTTGGAGAGTCAATCATTTTATTAATAAATTTAAAATTATTAATATCAGCAAATTCTAAAAAATTCTCACCTTCATCTTCATTATTCTCACTATTAAGAATAAGAGTACCTTTTGTATCTAAAATAAAATAGTTAATATCATTTTTGATATTTGCTATTTGTTTAAGAGAAGACTTTATAAGTTTTATTTGATTCTCTTTTGATTGATTTTTTGTTTTATTATATAAAGAGTATGCTAAGTTGTAGGCGATTAATGATTGATTTTTTATTCTGTCTTTTTTATTCTCAAATATAGATCGTTCTTCAAATTCAATATCTTGGCGTAAATTCTCAACGGCCGTTTTAATATAGAATTTTTCTCTTTCAATAAGAGTATTCTTAAAACTTTTTATATGATTTGTAAAATTATCATATTCGGTTTTAATTAATATAGAACCAATAACTGTAGCAACAATAATAATGATAATTGTAGAACTAAGTAAGGTGGTTTTTTTTACACCTTGTTCGATATTTCTTTTATAATTAATCTTCAAGTTTTAATTTATACCCCATATTTGAAATATTCTTTATACAATTAAACGGAATTTTTTTTCGTAGAAATCCAATTGTTGTTCGTAAAGAATTTAGACTCATATATTCATCTTCCCAGACAAACTGTTCAATCTCTTCATAACTTACTACTCTATTTTTATTTAAAACTAAAAGCTTTAAAAATAGTAACTCTTTTTTGTTTAATTCTAAAACTTTCTCATCTAAATAAAAAAGTGAAGTACTATTATCAAAATAGAAATTTTCACTCAATACTATTTTAACATCTTTTTCTTTTTCTAAATCCTCAACAGCTTTTGTAAGTGCTGGGATTAAATTTCTACTAGTAAGAGGTTTAATAATATATTTTTCTAATCTTAACTCAATCGCATCAAGAAGATAATTTTTGTCACTAAAAGCTGTTGAAATTATAATTTTTGTATTTTTATCATTTTGTCTTATTTTTTTAGAAAGAGATATCCCATCAAGTCTAGGCATATTGATATCTGTTAATATGATATCAGGATGATATTTTTTATAAAGTTCATATCCTTCTTGTCCATCTTTTGCTTCATATAATTCATTAAACATACGGGATAAAAATCTTGAGTTTATTGTTCTAACACCTTCATCATCTTCAATATAAAGAATAGTATAATCTTTGAACTTTTCCATTATTACCTCTTTTGAGGTAAGAAGGCATTATGCCTCTTTACCTTTTTTCATTTTAGCTAAAAACTCACTAATTAGTGGCATTAAAAGCAGAATAATTGTTATTATAAGAATACTTAGAGTAATAGGTCTTTCCCAAAGAAAAGAAAGCTCTCCATCACTAATTGTTAATGCTCGTCTCAAATTATCTTCCATCATTCCACCTAAAATAAATCCTAAAATCATAGGAGCCATAGGAAAATCAATAATTCTTAAAAATAGTGCAACAACTGCAAACAATGTCATCATATAAATATCAAAGTTATTAAATGTAACTAAATATACTCCAATTAATGAAAAGAATATAATCAGTGGCAACAACACCTGTTGTGGCATAGTTAATAATCTTGCTATATATGGAATTAATGGTAAATTTAAAATTAAAAGTACAATATTCCCAATATACATAGAAATAATTACTGACCAAAATAGTGCAGGGTTATCAACATACATTGTAGGTCCTGGTTGAATACCATAAGATACTAATGCTCCTAAAATAACAGCAGTTGTCCCTGAACCTGGAATACCAAGAGTTAATAAAGGTACAAAAGAACCTGAACATGCTGCATTATTTGCACTTTCTGGTGCGGCTAAACCTTTTACACTTCCTTTTCCAAATTTAAGTTTTTCTTTTACATTAGCAAAAGATCTTTCCATACCATAAGCTAAAAATGATGCAATCGTTGCTCCAGCACCTGGTAGTACTCCAACAAAAAATCCTAAAACAGATGAACGCCCAACAACAGGAACCATCTCTTTTACTTCTTCTTTTGTTAGTTTTAAAGAACCAATATCTTTTTTAAGCGCTTCTTGTTCTTCTTTTGAACTCTCTTTTTTATCTAAAATATTCATCATAGCTTCAGATAAAGCAAAGGCTGCCATTGCTAAAAGTAAAAATGAAATACCATCAATTAAGTCCATTCTTCCAAAAGTAAACCTTGCAATTCCTGAATCTGAATCTGTTCCAACTGTTGCTAACATAAGACCAAAAATTGTCATAATAGCAGCTTTTAAAAACTTACCTTTTCCGGCAAAGGCTGCTACTGCTGTAAGTCCTAATACCATTAAAGCAAAATAATCAGATGATTGAAAACTTAAACTCACTTTTGCTAAAGCTGGTGCCGCAAACAATAGAAAAATTGCTGCAATAGTACCACCTGAAAATGATGCATATGCTGCAATTGCTAACGCTTTTCCAGCTTGTCCTTTTCTAGCCATTGGATAACCATCAAAAGATGAAGCAACAGTTCCAGCAACACCTGGAGCATTAATTAAAATCGATGATGTAGACCCTCCAAAAACAGCTCCATAATAAACACCTGCAATTAAAATCAGTCCTGAAGATGGTTCCATACCATAAGTAATTGGAATCATAAGTGCAATTGCAGAAATTGGTCCAAGTCCAGGAAGCATTCCAATAAATGTACCAGCAAAACATCCAATTGCCACCATAAAGATGTTATACATTGAAAGGGCAGTTACTACACCTGCTACAATACCATCCATCATGACTCACCTCCTGTAAAATAACTTACTATAAATCCTGGGTCAATATATACTCCAAGTAAATTATTTAATATTAAATAAAATCCTACAGATACACCAACTGAGACTAGAAATATTCTTTTTAAATTTCTTTCCTTTAATAAAAGAAAGCCTAAAGCTAGAAAAATAATTGTTGATAAAATAAAACCTAAACTTCTTATTGTAAATCCATAAAAAATCATTACGGCAATAAAATAACTTGTAGTTTTAAAGTCTAATGTTTTTAAGTATGACATTGTTATTACATCTGATACTTCTTCTTTGTTTTTTAAAATAATAGGAAGAACTATCATTAAAATAGAAATAAGAATACCGGTAATTCCTACATAAAAAGGAAATGTTGCAGCTGTCATTGTTTCAAATTCTGCACCAGGCATCTTTTTAATATCAAATACACTAATAAAATAAAAGATAGAGAAAACTAAAAAGAATATTGAACCTATTGTATTTTTAGACATTTTATACTCCTTGTATAAGAAGCAGAGCTAAGCTCTACTTTTCTTATAAAAATCCCATTTCTTTCATTAAAGAACCAATTACTTTTTCTTGATTAACTAAAAATGATTCAAATTTTTCTTTTGGTTGATATAGGTTACCCCAACCATTTCTTTTTCTTACCACTTCCCATTCAGGTGTGTTATACATATCTCCTAAAACTTTAGCAAATGCATCAACTTTTGCTTTATCTAAATTAGGTGCTCCAAAGAAACCTCTCCAGTTTGCAAAATATGCGTCAACACCCATACCTTTGAAACTTGGAATTCCTTCTACATCTTCATTTGATGTTACACCAATGATTTTTAATTCACCTTTTTTATGTTTTTCTAAAACTTCACCAAGACCAGTTGATAACACATCAACTTCACCAGTTAATAAACCAGCAATTGCTTTACCTCCTGCGTTATAAGGAACATATCTAACTGCTTTAGGATTTGCTCCAGCTGCTTTAAAAATTTGAGCTGCAACTAAATGATCCATAGAACCTCTTGAAGAACCACCTGCAACTTTCATTTTTCTTGGATTCTTATCAAACTGTGCTTTTACTTCTTTCCAATTATTATATTTCCCATCATTTCTTACAACCAATACACCATAGTCAGCAACAACAGAAGATACTAAAGTTAAGTCTCTAAATGATTGAGGGAATACACCTTGTAATGATCTAATTACAATTGGAGTTGAATTTACCATTAAAGTATTTTTTTGCTTTTTTGCTGTTTCAATTAAATAAGCAATGGCTTTACCACCACCTCCACCAGACATATTCTCAAACGAAGTCTCTTTTACAAGATTTGATTTTTTAAGTGCTTCACCCACACCTCTAGCAGTTCCATCCCAACCGCCACCTGCACCACCAGGAATTAAGAAATGTACTTTTTCTACACCTGATGCTACAGAAGAAGTAGCTAAACCTGCAACTAAACATCCTGCAAAAGCAAGATTTCTATAAACTTTTGTCATTGAATTTCTCATAATTGTCCCTTTTTTTAAATTATAAAAGCAGTTTAAAGGAAAAAAATGTAAGAAAAATAAAAAAATATTTAGATATTAGAAATTTAGTCTAAATAAAACAATTTAAGTAAATAAATTGTTTATTATAGACCGTAAGTAACTAAAAGTTGAGAATCTTTTATTTGAATGTCTTTTACAAAACTACCTTGAAAAGATTCTTTAGGGATTTTATATATGGGATATTTTCTAAATAATTGATTTACCATAGGGTTTAAAGATTTTAAAAAAGTTTTTGTAAATTCATTTCCAAGTTTAAGTTCTGCAAATTTAAAATTATCTATTTTTACATTTTGAAGATAAACAGAAGACTCTTTCTTATCAAAAAGTGGTTTTCCTGAAATTGAAAAGTTACCATACTGAATTTCTGTAAACATAGTTGCAAAAGCTAGGTTTATATCAGCATTAATTCTTTTAGAGTTTTTAGGAATCTCAATTGTTGGATTATCAATTTTAATATTTCCAAAAATAAAGTCTTTATTTATAGGAAAAGAATCATCAAATGATTGAGTTAATTCATTTGGAGTGATACTTACTGTTAATCCTTGTTTATCAATTTTATGAACACAACCTGTTAAGAAAAATAGAAAAAGAATAGAAGAAAGCAGATATTGCAGTTTTTTATGGAAATTCATTATATCCCTTGAAAATAAAGTAGTGCATTTTATCTATATATACATTAGAGGTCAAAATTCATAATAACATGAAATTTAATTTGTAGAAATTGGCATATAATTTATAAAAATACCTATTCAAAAAATTTATATCATGATTTATAATACTAGTAATAAAAAATTTAAAGGAAAAATTATGAGTTTAACATACGATTTTTATAACCCAACAACTATTCATTTTGGAAAAGGACAAGTTTCTTCTCTAGTAAAGCATTTATCAAAAGATAATAAAATATTAGTGGTTTATGGTGGAGGCTCTATTAAAAAAAATGGTGTATATGATGAAGTATCAAAAGTTTTAGAAGGTTTTAACTGGACAGAGTTTAGTGGAGTAGAAGCTAATCCAAGTTATGAAACTATGAATAAAGCTGTAGAAATTGTAAAAAATGAAGGTATAGATTTTATTTTAGCTGTTGGTGGAGGTTCTGTTATTGATGGATGTAAATATCTTGCAGCAGCATCTTTATACGATGGAGATGGATGGGATTTCTTAGATGGAAAAGCAGAGGTAGAAAAAGCATTACCTTTAGGTGTTGTTTTAACACTTCCTGCAACAGGAAGTGAATCAAACATGGCATCGGTACTTTCAAGAAAGAAGACAGATGAAAAAAGATTTTTTTATTCACCTTTTGTATTTCCTCAGTTTGCAATATTAGATTCAAGTTTTATGAATACATTAAGTGATAGACAATTAGCAAATGGTTTAGTTGATGCTTTTGTACATATTTGTGAACAATATTTAACAAAAATAAATACTTCATTAGTCCATGATGGGTATAGTGAAACATTGTTAAAAGGATTAGTAAAACTTGCAAAAGATTGGGAGAATAGAAGTGATGCTTTATGGCAAGAAAATCTTATGCTTTTAGCAAACCAAGCTTTAAATGGATTTATTGGTTCAGGTGTTGTTCAGGATTGGGCTACTCATTTTATAGGACATGAATTGACAGCATTTTATGGACTTGACCATGCTCAAAGTTTAGCAGTAGTTCAACCCCAACTTTTAAGAGTTATGAAAGAAGATAAAAATGAAAAAATTCTTCAACTAGGAACAAATGTATTTGGTCAAAAAGGAAGTGTAGAAGAGATAATTGTAATGCTTGAAAAATTATATGAAAGTGTAGGAATATCTACAAATTTAAATGATTATAATATAGATGATAAAGTTATTGAAAATGTAATTCCTGCTTTAAAGTCTCATGGAATGAGTTCTATGGGTGAGAATGAAAACATTACCTTAGATGTAAGTGAAAAAATTCTAAAAATGACAATGAAATAATTAAACTATCAAATATTCTTCAAAAGAAGGTTTTGCTTCTTTTGGAGGATAACCAAAGAAACTTTTAAAATCTCTACTAAATTGTGAACTACTTTCATATCCTATTGCAAATGCTGTATCATTTACTTGGAAACTTTGTTGTGCTAATAGTTCATGTGCTTTATTTAAACGTATTTTTTTAATATATTGAAGAGGAGTAAGCGTAGTGATTTTTTTAAAATGAGTATGGAATGATGAGGTACTCATATCTTCTTCTCGTGCAAGTGTAGGAATATCTAAGTGCTGGTTATAATTTTCGTGCATAGTTCTTAAGCTTCTTGCAATCTTTGCTTCTATTTTCGTATTTAAGAACATTTTATGTAAAAAATAAGAGTTTTCTCCAGAAGCAATTCTATAATAAAGCTCTTTTAATAATGATTCACCTAAAATTCTTGATTCTTCTTTTGAAGAAAGAGTTTGTAAAACTCTTAAAATAGTATCTTCAACTTGTGATGTCACATTATCTGAAAATACTCCAAGTTTACTTGTTTGACATTTAGAATTTAGAGCATCTTTATTTGCTATTAAATCAATGATTTCATACATAATCTTTTTATCAATTGTAATTAATAAACAGATAAAAGGTTCTTCCTTTGAAGCAATAGTCTCACATTCAAAAGGTATAGTAGTTGGAACAACTAAATAATTATGTGAATTGTAATTAAAAACATTTTCTCCTAAATAGCCTACCTTTTCCCCTTGTAAAACAATGATTAGGCAAAGGTCATAAATAAGTGGAGCTCTTGGAACAGCTTTTGTAGTTTTGTATATAGCAATATTTTTTATAAATGTTTGATGTAGTCCATCTTTTTTGATGAGTATATTTGTATGTTTAATTATCTGATTGTTCATAATATTTTCCTATTTTATAGAAGTATTATATCTTTTTTAAAAAACTAATGTATGAATGATTTTACAAAAAGTATGTCAGATTCTTTAAATTTTTAAAAAGACTTGACAAAAATTTACTATAAAATGAAAAAGATAGTTATACCAAGCATATAAAACTTGCTCAGAAGGTTTTAAATGGTAAATCTATATCAGTAGACAAGATTTTAAAAAAACTTCTTGAAAGAGCTTATATTGATTTTACAGAGAAAGTAAAATTTTTAAATTTTTTGAATAAAAGAATTTAGAACTTTTGAAGTAGAACTTTTTTGTAAGTATGCAAACGCAACAACAAAAATAACTCCAATACCAAAAGTGAATAAAATACTCAAGATAATTAAAGCAACTAAAATTAATACATAAAATTGTTGAAGTTCACCATCTATAGATAAATCAAAATCTTTATTTGACTTGTTTAAATTTATTGATAAGTTATACTTTAATATAGAATATTTAAAGTTATTTAAAATGATAGTTCCATTTTCAATATTTGATGTTTCTTGTGAATATTCTTCAATACTATTTTTAATTGATTGTAAAACTTCTTCTTTATTTTTTTGTGAAGATATTTCTTTTCTTATTCCAACGTCAAATAATCCCATGTTAATCCTTATAATATTTTATTTAGTATATCAGGATTGCTTATGATGTTTTTAGTTTTAGTGGATGAAAAATATACAGTTGTATATAAAAAGGCTTTATAGCAGACAAGAGCCTGCTATAAAGTTTGTTTATTGCTTAATAATTAAGCGTTTGGACCTTCTAACTCATCAGAGTAATCTGCAGCTGCCATTCTAACAAGCTGTCTGTATCTGTATTGAGCATCAGATTTATTTTTAGCTAGAAGTTCTTCTGCATATGTTGGATTTAATTTCTTTAGAGAAATATATCTATTTTCTTGCATTAAGAATTCTTCATATCTATCCCAGTTTGGTTTCTTTCCAGAAATTTTAATTGGGTTTTTACCTTCATCAATTTTTCTTGGATCGAAGATATAAATTGGCCAGTAACCACAATCAGTTGCTAATTGTCCTTGGTCAACAGATTTCATTAATCCCCCTTTGATACCATGTGCAATACAAGGAGAGTAAGCAATTACTACTGAAGGACCATTATATGCTTCTGCTTCTTTAATAGCTTGAGCAGTTTGTTTTTGACTTGCTCTAGAATTAATTTGTGCAACATAAATATTTCCATAAGTCATAGAGATATATCCAAGATCTTTTTTAGCACTTGCTTTTCCATCATTTGTAAAGTCTGCAATAGAACCAGCACGCGCTGCTTTAGATGATTGTCCACCAGTATTTGAGTAAACTTCTGTATCAACAACAAGTACATTTACATTGTCTCCTGTTGCTAGTACGTGGTCAAGTCCACCATAACCAATATCATATGCCCATCCATCACCACCGATGATCCATTGAGATTTTCTTACAATGTATTTTTTAAGACTAAATAAGTCTGCAACACCTGGTAAATCTTGGTTTTGCTCTAATTGAGGTACTAATTTATCTCTAATCTCTTGAGTTTTCTTACCATCATTTCTATTTTCAATCCATTCTTTGTATAGTACTTTAAGAGGATTAGAAACTTCTTCCATAGTTGCTTCCATAGTTGCTTGCATTCTATTTCTGATAGTCTCATTTGCATGATGCATACCAAACCCGAACTCAGCAGTATCTTCAAATAATGAGTTAGCCCAAGCAGGACCTTCACCTTTTTCATTTTTAGTATATGGAGTTGATGGAGCAGATGCACTATAAATAGAAGAACATCCAGTAGCATTTGCAATCATCATTCTATCACCAAACATTTGAGTAGCAAGTTTGATATATGGTGTTTCACCACATCCTGGACAAGCTGAATGGAATTCGAATAATGGCTTAGCAAATTGCGAACCTTTTAATGAGTCTTTTGATACAAGATAATCTTTGTATGTTACATCATTAAATAAGTAGTCAGCATTTTCTTGCTCACCTTTTTTCTCTTCATCTTCAAACGGAACCATTTTAAGAGATTTTTCTGATGTAGGACAAATATCAACACAAACATTACATCCTGTACAGTCTAAAATTGATACTTGAATTTTATATTTTAAATTTTGGTCTTTTAACCCTTTACCTGTTGCATCAATAGAGTATTTTTTAACACCTTCTGGAGAGTTTGCAAACTCTTCTTTATCAAGTAAGAATGGTCTAATTACTGCATGAGGACACTCAAATGCACATTGGTTACATTGGATACATGTCTCTTCATTCCACTCAGGAACAATAGTTGTAATACCTCTTTTTTCATATTTAGTTGAACCACCTTCAAGAGTTCCATCTTCTCTATTAGTAAAAATAGAAACTGGTAATTCATCACCTTTTGCTGCATTTACAACTTTTGCAAAGTTTTCAACATATTCTGAACCTTTGTATTCAGAATTTACAACTAGTGGACCAGCTACAATATTTGACCATGCAGAATCTACAGGAACTTCTTCAATTCCAGCTTCACCTGAGTCAATTGCAGCATAGTTCATCTTAACAATTTCATCACCTTTATTTCCATATGCTTTTTCTGCATACTCTTTCATATACTCTTTTGCTGTAGTATAATCAATAACATCTGCAAGTTTAAAGAATGCAGCTTGCATAATAGTATTTGTTCTAGTACCTAAACCAATATCTCTTGCTAACTTAGATGCATTGATGATATAGAATTTAACTTTTTTATCTGCTAAGATTTTTTTAACTCTATCAGGAGTTCTTGCAATTACATCTTCAACTGAATGAATTGAATTAAGTAAGAATGTTCCACCTTCTCTAATTTTGTCGATTACTTCGTATTGCTCTAAATAAACTTCTTTAGAACATGCAACAAAACCTGGAGTTGATACTAGGTATGTTGATCTAATTGGGTTTTTAGAGAATCTCAAGTGAGATCTTGTAAATCCACCTGATTTTTTTGAATCATATGCAAAATATGCTTGTGCATACATATCAGTTTTATCTCCGATAATTTTAACAGAGTTTTTATTTGCCCCAACAGTACCATCTGCACCTAACCCATAGAATAGACACTCATTTACCTCTTCAGTAACAGCAACATTTTCTCCTACATCAATTGAAGTAAATGTAACATCATCATTTATACCAACTGTAAAGTTGTCTTTTGCATCTTCTGAAGATAAGTTATCAAAGATTGCGATAATTTGTGAAGGAGGAACATCTTTAGAAGACAATCCATATCTACCACCAATAATTTTTGGTTGTTTTTTTTCATTATAGAATACTGATTTAATATCTAAGTATAGTGGCTCAGCTAATGCACCAGGCTCTTTTGTTCTATCAAGTACACAAATTCTTTCTACTGATTCTGGTAATACATCCATGAAATATTTAGCAGAGAATGGTCTATATAAATGAACTGTTAATAAACCAATTTTTCTACCTTCTGTTTTTTGTAAATAATCAATTGTTTCTTTTGCAGTTTCTGTAACAGAACCCATAGCAATAATAATATCTGTAGCATCTTCTGCACCATAATAAGTAAATGGAGCATAGTTTCTTCCCGTAACTTTAGAAATTTCTTGCATATATTCATTTACGATATCTGGAACAGCATCGTAAAACTTATTACATGCTTCTCTTCCTTGGAAATAAATATCATCATTTTGTGCAGAACCTCTTGTAACTGGTGATTCTGGATTAAGAGAAGTATCTCTAAATTTTTGAACAGCTTCTTTATCTAAAAGTCTGTCAAATACATCATAATCCATAACTTCAACTTTGTTGATTTCATGTGATGTTCTAAATCCGTCGAAGAAGTGCATAAATGGAACTCTACCTTTTACAGCAGCTAAGTGAGCAATCCCACCTAAGTCCATTACTTCTTGAACTGAACCAGTTGCAAGCATAGCAAAACCTGTTGCTCGTGCAGACATAACATCTTGATGATCACCAAAAATTGATAATGCATGTGCAGCTAATGCTCTTGCTGATACATGAATTACACCTGGTAAAAGTTGACCAGCTACTTTATACATATTAGGTATTTTTAATAGTAAACCTTGTGATGCAGTATATGTAGTTGTCATTGCACCAGCTTGAAGTGAACCGTGGAATGTTCCAGCAGCACCAGCTTCAGATTGCATTTCAATAACTTTTGGAATTCCTCCAAATAAGTTTTTCTTACCTTGAGTTGCCCATTTTTCAGTATTATCACCCATTTGTGAAGAAGGTGTAATAGGGTATACTCCCGCTACTTCTGTAAATGCATACGATACATAAGCAGCAGCTTCATTACCATCCATTGTAGCAAATTGTTTAGACATATAGTTTCCTTATATATTTATAGTTTATTTATAGATATTAATTAAACTAAACTTATAAATTCTTGAATTAAGACATTTTTAATAAAGTTTTTTAATTAAAAGTGTAACTTTTGTTTAATTTAAGGTTTTTCAAATAAGCATGATAGACATATGATAATTTAGGGATTTATTTATCGACATATGACAGGTTAATTATAAGTAAAACTTATAGTTTTAAGTTGTTGTTAAGACTCCGAAATCTTTTTTATAAGTTTCACTGCATCAAGGGGATTTTTTGCAATATGAGAAGTATGTTCTTTTAATGTATCTTCTTCTCCATATCCACATAATACTCCAACAGAATTTATTCCTGCAGAATTTGCAGCAATTAAATCAAGTTCTGTATCTCCAATCATCCAAATATCACAAGTATTTTTTATTTGCATTAAATCTAATGTTCTATGTATTGGTTCTGGATGAGGTTTTGGATTTTCGACATGCTCACGTCCTGTAACATGTTCAAAATGTTGCATGATATTCATATGTTCTAAAAGTTGTTCACTATAAAGTCCAGTTTTTGTAGTAACTATAGATAATCTTGCAAATGTTCCCGCAAGTTCAACGGCTTCTTTTGCAAATTCTAGTAGTTCAGTTTGTTGTTTAGATATTTCTCTATATCTATCTTTATAAGCTTCAACATAATCCCAAACAACTTCTTGAGCAATACCTAAATCTTGGTACATTATATCTAGGGGATAACCAATTAAAGATTTTATATCTTCATCTGTTCCTGTAAAATTATAATCTAGTTTTTCAAATGTATGATGAAATGTTGATACAATAGCATCAGTAGAGTCGATTAGAGTTCCATCTAAATCGAAGAGAATAATTTTTTCCATAAGAGACCTTTTTTAATTGTAAAAACAGTGTAATATATTATTCATTATAAGTATATAATACAAAAAGATTAGTTTGCATTTTAGCTTATGGTTTTATCCAATCTTTTTGATTATGTGTAATACCTGTAAAAGCAGGTTCTACATTTTTTATTTCAGAATTTATAACAGTTATAGAGTTTGGAATATATAAAAATAGATATGGAATATCTTCTGCAATTTTTTTAAAAATAGTTTTATAGATTTCTCCAAGTTTTTTTCTATCAATAGTAATAGAACCTTCTTCAATTAATTTATCTACTTCACTATTTTTATATCCAACTAAATTGAATCTTCCTAATTTATCAGAATCAGAATGCCATAAAGGGTAAGCATCTGGCATTAGAGCTAAATTCCAACCTAAAAGTACTGTTTCAAATTTTCTTGGATGTACTATTGTATTTAAAAATGCTTGCCATTCCATAGCTCTGATTTTTACTTCAACACCAACTTTTGCAAGTTGATATTGTAAAATTTGGGCAGCATTGATTCTTATTTCGTTTCCTGTATTAGTAACAAGTTCAAAAGAAAAAGGATTGTTTTTATCATATCCTGCTTCTTTTAAAAGCTGTTTTGCTTTTTTTAAATTAGGTTTTATCTCTTTTATTTTGTCATTAAAAGCAAAACTTCCAGGAAGAAAAGGACCTGTACACACTTTCCCATGTCCAAAATATAATATGTCAACCATCTCTTGTCTATCAATTCCAAGAGATAATGCTTGTCTAATTCTTATATCTTGAAATTTTTTATTTTTAAGGTTAAATCCTAAATAAGCATAACTAAAACTAGGCTTTTCAATAATTTTATAGTCTTTTTTAAATTTATTACTTATTTGTCTATCAATTTGTAAAGGAGTTAATCCTCCTAGATCTAACTGTTTTTGTTTTAGCATTAAAAATGAAGTAGTTGGGTCAGGTAAAAATCTATAATTTAGCTCATCAATTTTTGGTCGACCTTCAAAATAAGTATCATTTGCAATAAGCTTTATATCTGAAGCATTTTTAAATGCCTCTAATTTGTAAGCACCTGTTCCTATTGGATTTTTGTTAAATGAGCTTGTCATAATATTTTTTTCATCTTTTAAAACGTGTTCCGGAAGTATTCCTATCATCCAAGGAACAAGTGCTTTAAAATATGGTCTTTTATAAATTATTTCAACTGTGTATTTATCAAGAGCTTTTACACTTTTTACTTCTTTATAATTAGAAATGATAGAGGTAAATACTTTTGGATTGATAATTGTTTTATATGTAAAGATAACATCTTTTGCAGTAAATTCTTCTCCATCATGCCATTTTACATTTTCTTTTAATTTTATGATTAGTTTAGTTTTTGTTTCAAATTTATATGAACTTGCTAAATCTGTTGTTATATTTCCATCTTTGTCATATTTTAATAAACCGTTAAAAATCCAATCTGCTATTTCTGAACTTGCAGAATCACTTGCTAGAATAGGATTTATTCTACTAGGACTAGAACTCATAGATAGGTTTAAAGTTGATGCAAATATAAAATTAAAGAATAGTGATATTAATATAAAAATTTTCATGAAAGTATTTTATAGTTTTTTTAATGAATAGTTTGTGAAAGGCATAAAAAAAGGAGAAACTTCCGTCTCTCCTTTGTAAAAATTGTAAAAGTAAAAACTTTTGAAAATACCAATTATCTTTTTGAGAATTGAGTAGACTTTCTTGCTTTTTTCTTTCCGTATTTTTTTCTTTCAACAGATCTTGCATCTCTTGTTAATAACCCATAAGGTTTTAAGATAGCTCTGAATTGCTCATCATAAGCAACTAAAGCTCTAGAAATACCATGTCTAACTGCGTCAGCTTGTGCAGAGTAACCTCCACCTAAAGTGCTAACAACAATATTTACAGAAGTTTCTTGTTTAGATACTTCTAGTGGTTGTAAAACTCTTTTTTTAATAGCTTCGTGTCCACCTAACCATGCATCTAAAGATTGACCGTTGATTGTAAGTTGACCGTTTCCGTTCTCTAACCATACTTTTGCGATAGAAGTTTTTCTTCTACCTGTTGCATATACTTTTGCCATTAGTCTTATCCTTTAATTTGCGCAGAGTGTGGGTGTTCAGAACCTGCGTATACTTTTAATTTTTTTAACATTACTTTTCCAAGTTTAGTCTTTGGAAGCATACCTCTTGTAGCTAGTTTATATAATTTTTCAGGGTTATTTTCTAGCATATCAGACATTTTGTGAGTTTTTGTACTACCAAAGTATCCTGAGTGTGTATAGTAATTTTTATCTTCTAATTTTGCACCAGTAAATCTAGCTTTAGAAGCGTTAATAATAATTACATTGTCTCCACAATCTACATGAGGAGTGAATGAAGGCTTGTGTTTACCTCTAAGTAGTGTTGCAACTTCAGTAATAATTCTACCAAAAATTTTATCTGTTGCATCGATAACTACCCAATCTTTTTCGATTTCGTTAGCTTTTGCCATTTGAGTAAATTTCATTTATTTTCTCCGATTTTGTTAATGAGGTGGAATAATAGTGTAGTACTACTTAAATAAACCTTAAATTAAGTAAGATTTAATATTTTATTATAAAATTAGAACCTTTATCAAGTTCACTTTCTATTTCTAGTTTAAAATCATGTAGTTTGAGTATTGAATAAACAATGAAAAGTCCTAGTCCTAAAGAGTTATTCCAACCATTTTGAGAAACTCTATAAAATTTTTGATTTATCTTTTTTAAATCTTTTTCATCTATACCTATACCTTTGTCTTTAATAGATATTGAAGTTTTGTTAATATTAACTGTTACATCATCTTCTGAATATTTAAGAGCATTTTCAATTAGATTACTTAATGCCATACTAAAAAGTGTTTCATCTATCATTAGTTTGATATCTTCACCTTCTAAAAGAATTTCTCTGTTTTTGTACTTTTCTTTTAAATCAGAAATTATATCTTCACATAGAGGTTTTATTGGACAGGAAGTAGTAATAACTTGTTGTTTTCCTTCTTCTAATTTTAAACTTAATCTCAATTTATCAATAATGTCAGACATCTTGTTCCCATTAGAATAAATTTTACTTAAAAATTTCTCTTTCATAGGTTCTGGTAAATCTTTATCATTTAAAATTGTTTCTGCATATCCTGAAATAATAGCAATTGGATTTTTAAACTCATGGGAAATTGCAGATATGATTTCATCTTTTTGTCTATTTGCAAGTTTTAATTTTGCAGTTTGTTTTGCTTTTTGTTTATCTCTTTTTGAAAGTCTTTCAGACACTTTATTTAAAAGACGGGTTATTTTATTAAATTCTTCTGAAAAATCTGAATAGAGTTCATATTTAGGCTTTTTATTACTTAATTCTATTAGATAGCTTAATATTGCATTTGTTTCATCTTTAATCTTGATACTAAGAAAGTAGGTTGCTGCAAATGCCATAATCATGAATCCTGCAATAAATGCAACAATTTGATAAGCTAGTTTTGTAAAGTTCTCTTTTATTTTTGTAGTGTAGTCTGCAAGTCTAATATAAAATATTTCATCATCAATTGCAATTTTTTTTGCTACATAAAGAAGTTCTTCTTGTAAAGTATTTGAAAATCTAATTGTTTTTCCATATCCTTCATATTTTGCATGAACTATTTCATATCTATTTGCATGATTTTCCATTTTATCTTTATTTTTATCACTATCTGCAATAACATTACCTTTTTCATCAATAATAGTAATTCTAAGGCCTGTTTTTGCTTTAAAAGTTTTTATTACATATTCAATATTTGCGAAAGAGGTTAATGATATAGATAAAGAGTCAATATTTTGAGATAAGTTTTTTTCAACTTGATTAAGATATATATTTTTTGACCAATAATATGTAGTTGCACTTAGTACTAATAAAATTAGAAAAAATATTGTTGAGAATGTTCTTAAAAAAAGTTGATGTATTTTTAACAAAATATGTAACCTTCTCCTCTTATTGATTTGATATATTCTTTAGTATTATTTGGATCGATTTTTGCTTTTAATCTTTTTATTGCAACATTAACAGTTTTCAGTTTTTTATCATATGAGTCTTCCCATACTGTTTCTAAAAGATGCTCTCTAGACATCAAGATATCTTTGTTTTTAAGAAACTCTAAAAATAAGTCATGTTCTAAGTGTGTTAGTTCTATTTCTTCTGAATCAATATAGAATTTTTTATTTGATGCTTTATAAGTAATATCTCGTATTTTTAAAATTTCAACATCTTTTGAAGCTCTTTTAATAACTGCTTTAACTCTTGCTAACATCTCTTTTATATTAAATGGTTTTGTAATATAATCATCTGCATGTGAATCAAAACCTTCTAAAATATCTTCATCTTTGTCTTTTGCAGTTAAGTAGATTACAGGGGAGTTATGACCTTTTTCTTTTACTTTATTAATAAAAGTTGTTCCATCAATCCCAGGAAGATTTCTATCCATTAAAATAAGATCAATAGTTTCTTCTTCTAAAACTTTTTCAAGTTTTTCATTTACGCTTAAAAAACCTATTGTTTCATAGCCTTCTTTTTGAAGTGTATACTCCAAAAGTTCTAAAATATCTTCTTCATCTTCAACGATTAGTATTAGTTTATTATTCACTTTTTTAATTTCTTTTCAATTTGTTTTTCATCTTCTTTGATTTTTTTACTTTTTCTATCATCTTCATATTCTATAACAGTATCTTTAGATATTTTTATAACTCCAGGTGAGTATTTAATTGATAAGATTCTAAAAATAAAGAATACAAAAATTACAAAAAGTAAGAATAGAATTGTAAAGTAATCTTTATTTGAATGAGATGCATAAATAATTACATCTCTGATTAAAAAAATGATAAAGATATCAATTACAAATCTAAGTCTAAGCTTCTCTTTTTTAATAAAATCAGAAATCATTTTGACAACTTCCATTATTACAATAAACTCAAGCATCAAAATAATTGTTTTGTGGAATTCATACCCTGCAGCCATAACAATAATAAATATTATTGCAGCTGCAAGTACCTCGTAGTTTGTTCTAAAGTATGTTCTTATTTTAGTTAAAGCTCGTTTCATGAAAAAATTATATCATAATGTAAATTATGCTTGTTCTATCTCTCCACCTACTTCTGCAAATATTAAAAGGTTAGCGATTGATGATGCACGCCCTGATATTTTTTCTAGTTTTCGTAAAGAGCTTAATACTTCAAAATAATCTTTTGAAAGTTCGATATTTTTACTAATAAGTTTTAAAATATTTTTCTCAACCATTGAATATAAATCATCTGTTTTACTATCTTCTACTGAAACTTTATTAAACATTTCTTCAATAACTTTGTCATCTTGTTCTTTTATCATATCTAATGATGTTTGAAGTGCTAAATTCGATGATTTTAGTAAAGGAATAGCAAATTCTAAGATTGTATGTTTATCTAAATCTTCAGTAAAAGATTTTTTAAAAGTCTTAATGAAAATTTTAGAGTAAGTACTTGCTCTTGTTATTTCATTTGTAATTTTTAAAAAAGAAACCATTTCTCTTAAATCTCTTGCTTCTGGTGAATATAATGCTAATGTTTTTACTATTAAGTTATC
This sequence comes from Arcobacter sp. LA11, assembly GCF_001895145.1. Classification (NCBI taxonomy): domain Bacteria; kingdom Pseudomonadati; phylum Campylobacterota; class Epsilonproteobacteria; order Campylobacterales; family Arcobacteraceae; genus Arcobacter; species Arcobacter sp. LA11. Next base: position 320,460 of record NZ_BDIR01000001.1, read on the forward strand.
AATTTCATTTGATTTTGCAGAAATCTTTTTAATTGATAGACTAATATCTTTTAACATTGATAAGTCATTTTCTTTTAGAGCTGAAAGAGAAACTTTATTTGCATGAGTAACTATCTCTCCCATTTCATAAATTTCATTTTTGATTGTAGCTATTTTTTCTTGATATGGTTTTAACATTATCCGAACCTTCCTGTAATATAATCTTCTGTTTTTTTATTTGATGGATTAACAAAGATAGTCTCTGTTTCATCATATTCAATTAGTTTTCCAAGATGGAAAAATGCAGTATAGTCTGCAACTCTTGCTGCTTGTTGCATGTTATGAGTAACTGTAATAATTGTATATTTCTTTTTAAGCTCTAACATAAGTGCTTCAATTTTTTCTGTAGAGATTGGATCAAGTGCTGAAGTTGGCTCATCCATTAAAATAACTTCTGGTTTTACAGCAATTGTTCTTGCAATACATAATCTTTGTTGTTGTCCACCTGAAAGTGAAGTTCCAGGATCAGATAATTTATCTTTAACTTCTTCCCAAAGACCTGCATCTCTTAAAGACTTTTCAACTAGTTCATCACACTCTTTACCTTTTTTTACAAGGCTGTGTTTAAGTGGTGCGTATGCTACATTGTCATAAATAGATTTTGGAAAAGGATTTGGTTGTTGAAAAACCATTCCAATTCTTTTTCTAACACTTACTTCATCTACATCTTTATCATAAATATTTTTTTTATCAATTATAACAGAACCATCGATTTTTACAATTGAGATTAAGTCGTTCATTCTATTTAAACATCTTAAAAAAGTAGACTTTCCACATCCTGATGGTCCAATTAATGCTGTGATTTTATTTTCGTAAAGTGGTACAGTAATATTGTGAAGTGCATGGTTGTCTCCATACCAAAGATTTAATTCTTTTACATTTACTTTTACTACGTTTTTATTTTCTTTTGACATCTTTTCTATCCTTACCATTTTACTTCAAATTTTTTTCTAAGATAAATTGCAAATGCATTTAGTGAGATTAAGATTGTTAATAACACCATAATACCTGCTGCTGTTTTTTCAATATACATTCTTTCTGGCATACCCGCCCATGTAAATAACTGTGCAGGCATAACTGTCGCTGCATCCATTACTGAACTTGGAGCATCTGGAATAAATGCAATCATTCCAATAATAATTAATGGAGCTGTTTCCCCCATTGCTTGTGCAAGACCAATAATTGAACCTGTAAGAATTCCTGGAAATGCTAAAGGTAAAACATGGTCTCTTGTTACTTCAATTTTTGTTAAACCTAAACCATATCCTGCTTGTCTGATTGAGTCAGGTACTGCTCTTAGTGCTGCACGTGAACTTACAATAATAATTGGTAAAGTCATAAGTGCTAAGGTTAATCCCCCAACCATAGGTGAAGATCTTGGAAGTCCAAAGAGATTAATAAATATTGCAAGACCTAAAAGACCAAATAGTATTGAAGGAATAGCTGCAAGGTTATTAATATTTACTTCAATAATCTGTGTAAATTTATTATCTTCTGCAAACTCTTCAAGATATATTGCCGTCATAACTCCAATTGGAAAAGCAAATGCCATTGTGATTAATAGTGTTAATACTGAACCTACAACTGCAGAGTTTAAACCTGCAAACTCTGGAATTTTTGAGTCACCATTTTTAAAGAAAATTTCATTAAATCTTAGTTCTACTTCTCCATAAGCTTTCATCTCGTCAATTAACGCTCTATCTTTTCTTTTTAATTTATAGTAGTGACCTTTTATATATTGGTCAACTTGATCATCTGCTAAAACCCAAGTGTCAACAGTTTTTCCCATAAGTTCTGGATTTGCTTCTACAAGTCTTGGAATTCCTCTTAACCAAGCTCTTGATATAACTTTTCTATATTTTCTATCAACAGCTGTTCTACTATTTTTAATAGTATCTTCATTATATGTAACAGGTACTTTTAAATAAGCTTGTTTAAATGCAGGTGTTCCTTTTGAAATAATATCAAAAAGGAAGAACGCTAAGAATGCAATTGAAAAGATTAAAGAAGATAATGTAAATGTCTTAAATCTTTTTGAACTTCTATGTCTTCCATTTAATGAAGGATCATAAAATGGATTATTTTTATTTTGTTTTTTACTCATAGTGTATTCACTTTATATTTTTCTTTAAATTTTCTGATTAGCATTAGTGAAACAATATTTAAAATTAATGTAACAACAAATAGTGCTAAACCTAAGGCAAATGCTGAAAGAGTTTCAGGAGAATTAAATGCTTGATCTCCTACTAATGCGTCAACTATTCTAACTGTAACAGTTGTCATATCTTCAAGTGGATTGAATGATAAGTTTGGACGTAAACCAGCTGCCATAACAACAATCATTGTTTCTCCAATAGCTTTTGAAAAACCAAGTAGTGTTGCTGAAATAATTCCAGGAAGTGCTGATGGTAAAACAATATTTTTAATAGTTTCACCTTGAGTCATTCCTAATCCTAAAGATGCTTTTCTTTGAGAATCTGGTACGGCTCTAATTACATCATCACTTAAAGAAGAAATTACAGGAATAATCATAATCCCCATTACAACACCAGAAGCAAGTGCAGAGTTAAACGTGGCTTCTAATCCAATGGCTGCAGCACCCTTTACTATTAATGGAGCAACAGTAATTGCAGCAAAGAAACCGTAAACTACAGTAGGAATACCAGCAAGAACCTCTAAGATTGGTTTTAAGTAATCTCTTGTTCTATGCGATGCATATTCACTCATATATATAGCACTACCTAATCCAATTGGAATAGCAACTGCCATTGCAATTACAGTAATCATAAATGTACCAGCAAAAATTGGTACTGCACCAAATTTACTTCCAACAATACCTGGTGACCATTCTGTCCCTGTTAAAAAATACCAAAAGCTTCTTAATTCAAAAAAAGCTAAGGCTTCAAACAAAATCGAGAATAAAATACCAAAAGTAGTTAAAATAGAGATAGTTGAAGCAACTATCAATGCTATTTTTATGGCTTTTTCTTTTATTTCAGTTGATTTATTTTTTGATTCAAATGTATGCAAAAGAATGTACCTTTCTTTATTAATTTTTGATATTGTAAATAATTTAGGTTACAAGATGGTTACAAGATGCAGCAAATCCCCAGCGGATGGTTGTTTTCTTTTGATAGCTTTTTGATTTTTCCTAAGTTAGAATTAAAAGTTTCTATTTTACAATTTTTCTTGATTTCAATAATTGCTGCACTTATACTCAAAAGGTTAAATTTTCTATTTACTCCAAATCTATCTTTTGAAATAATAAATTGTTTTTTTAAGTCTTCTTCTGAGTATAAACTAGAAACACTATTTTTAAATTCTTCTTGTGTTTGATGAATTAAAGAGTAAACATATTCGAATTCTTTATTCTGAAAGCCTACAAAAAAATCATCTCCTCCAATGTGAGCAATAAAGTTTTCATTTGAAATATTTTTTTGTAAGATTTCTGAGAACATTAATATTGCTCTATCCCCTTGTCTAAATCCATAGTGGTCATTAAAAGGTTTGAAATCATTAAAATCAAAATATACTATGTGAGAGTTAATACTTTTTTTAAATACTTTATGAATGAAATTATCAATTTGTTTATTTCCAGGAAGTTTTGTTAGTGGATTTTGATTTTGTGCAATTTCAAGATTTCTTTTATATGAAAGAGATAAAAGATTATTTAGATTAATAAATCCATAATAAATATCATCTTTTCTTACAAAAATTCCTTTGGAATTGTTTCTCATATTGAAAATTTCTAAGGCTTTATCTATTCCCCATGATATATCAATTTCTAACACAGGCTTCATATAGTTTCTAAGTTTTGTTTTAAATGATATGTTTTTTGCAAGTGATAAACCATACTGAGAGTACGAAAGTTCTTTAATATCTACTTCATAAATAACACCTTCAATTTTCTTTTCATTGTTAATAATAGGAACAAATGTATTTTGTGTATTCTCTTTAAAGTATAAAAATAATTCATGTAATGTTGAGTTGATATTTAAAGGCACAATTCTTTCTATATATGATTTATCGATGAAATTGTTATTTATAGCTCTTCTATCTTTTTTAAATAATCCTCTAATATTAGAATAAGATTTTTGAATATGATTTGTAGATAATGAAGGTTTAGCAATTAAGTAACCTTGTATATAGTCTGCTTTTATATCTTTGCATGTATAGTATTCTTCAATTGTTTCAATACCTTCTGCAATTACTTTAATTCCCATTATATGAGCCATTTCAACAATTGAAGAACAAAACAGTCTTTTTTTTGAATCACTATTTATTTTATGTATAAAAAATCTATCTAATTTAATAAAATTTGCTTCTGCAATATATAGTAAATGAAGTCCAGAAATACCTGTTCCGAAGTCATCAATTGCAATATTAAAATTATGTTTTTTGTATATATGAATGATTTTTTTTAGTAAATTTTCATCTTGAAAAGAGTGATGTTCTGTAATTTCAAAACAAAGAGTATCTTGTTTTAGAGATACATCTTTTAACATTTGACTAGTTTCTCCAACTTTAAAATCAGGCATTGTTAAAATTCTATTGTCAATATTATAAAATAGCTTTAAATTTTTTAATTCTATTTCTTTAAATTTTTCAATTGCTTTTTTTCTAAGAAGAATATCTATTTGAAAGAGTATTTGTTTATTGTTTAGTTCATCAAAAAAGTCTTGTATTGACTCAAATCCAAGTTTGTCTGTATTTCTGATTAATGCTTCTACTGCATAGGTTTTACCTGAATAGGTATTTACAATTGGTTGAAAAGCAAAATCAAGTTTGTCAACGTCAATTTTTGTTGACATTAAGTGCCTTTATATTTAAGTAGTTTTATAAATAGACTTTTATCTCTTCTTCGCTCTAACAGATAAAAGTCCATTTATAAAACTAATAAAAGAGAGAAAGAAGTCTCTCTTTTATTTAGTAATTAGTGTTTTTTTAAATCGTCTAAAGTAAGTTTTTTACCCATAGTAACAGATTTTCTAACTTCTTCTCTTTGAGCATCTGGTAAAGCGATAAGTCCGATTTCACCTAAAATACCTTCTTTTCCAATCATATTTTCAGACATGAACATTTCAACATATTTGTTGATTGCAGGAACATCTTTTTTATGAGAGTTTTTAGTATAGAAGAATAAAGATCTAGAAATTGGGTATTTACCAGAAGAAATTGCGTCTGGAGTTGGAGATACACCATCAACTTTTGAACCAGCTAATTTGTCATCATTTTCAACTAAGAAAGAGTATCCGAAGATTCCAAATGCATTTTTGTTTTTAGTTAATTTTTGAACGATGATATTATCATTTTCACCTGATGGAACGTAAACACCATCTTGTCTAACAACAGCATATTTTTTATATTTTTTGTTAGCTTTTTTGTCAGCTTTGTAAAGGTCAGTATATACAGACATTTTTTTGAATGTACCTTTCATAACCATATCTTCGAATGCATCTCTTGTTCCAGAAGACTTTGGTGGTCCGTAAATAATAATTTCTCTATTTGGTAAAGAAGCATCAATTTCTGACCATCTTTTATATGGGTTTTTAACTAATGATTTACCATCTTTAGAAGGAACTTCAGCAGCAACTGCTAAAGCAATTTGTTTTTTTGTTACATTGAAAGGAGTATTTGATTTATCTTGAGCAAATGCAATACCATCGAATCCAACTACAGCTTCAGTGATGTCAGTAACACCATTTTTTTCACACATTTTGAATTCTTTAGCTTTCATTCTTCTTGATGCATTAGTGATATCTGGAGTATTCATATCATTTCCAGCACAAAATAATTTCATACCACCACCTGAACCAGTTGATTCAACCACTGGAGTTGGGTATTTAGTTGTAGCACCTAATTCTTCAGCTACAGCAGAAGCGAATGGGTAAACAGTTGAAGAACCAACCATTTTAATTTGATCTCTTGCACTTAAAGATACAGTAAGTGCTGCAGTTGCTAATAAAGCAATTGTTGTTTTTTTCATTGTCATTTATAATCTCCGTAAAAATTTGTTATGGAAGTTTATAATTTGTTGGTTACATTTTGGTTACTCGTAAGAAGTATATAAAGTATAAATATTAAGTTAGTCGTCTCTTCTTCTACGTCTAGGACTTGGTATAGTTTGGTTACTTATGAAATCATCTTTTCGACGTTTTCTAGGGATAAATTGATTTTCCTCATAATTAAAATCATTTTTTCGTCTTTTTGGAAAATCTTCTGTATTTATAAGATCATCTTTTCTTCTTTTAGGAGTTGTAGTAACTTCTATAAGGTCATCTTTTCTTCTTTTTAATGAGGTTTCTTCTAGATGCATAAAATCATTTTTTCTACGTCTTGGTGTTGGAGTTTTTTGCATCATAAATAGATCTTCTTTTTTGATTTTCTTTGTTTGGGTATTAATAAAATCATTTTTTCTTCTTTTAGGAGTAGAAGAGGTATTATTAGCAAAATCGGCTTTTCTTCTTTTTTCTTTAGGTATATTATTTTTAGACTGTTGTGTTTTGATATAAAATTCAGGAACTATGTAATCAATTTTTAGTTTAAATAGATTTTTTTCTAATAGAGTAATTATTGAAATGATATCTTCAAAAAGTACTGGTTCATTTGAATCATTTTTATGAAACCAATAGAAAAAATTTAAAACAGTATATGTTTTACCACTTATGATATTAAGTTTTAAACAGTTTTTTATAATAGTAAGATTATTTAAAAGTGATAGTTTTTCTGTTAGAGTATAACTATTTCTAAAATAGATGTTTTTTTCATTTTCATCTAAATTATCTATAAAATAGTCAATACCATAAAGTTCTATTCTTCTTCTTAGATTATTTAAAATCGCCTTCCAGATAGATTTAGAGACCAAGTTATAATATTTTTTTATTAAATCTTTTTTTGCATCTTGAAAGTATGAAATTTCTAAATCATCTAAAGAGTAATCAAATTTATTTGGATTTAGTAAAATACTTGGAAGACTATACTTCATCTCTCTACCTTTCTTATATTAAGATAAAATATTAGCATAAAGGAATTTAGGTATAATTTAATAGACTATTAAATTTTAATTTAGAGTAAATTTTTCTTCAAATTCTTTTAGTGTTCTTACAAAAAGTTCATCACAATCGTCAGGTTTGTATAATACTGCTTTAACCCAAGTATCATTTTCTTGTATTTTACAAAAATCTTTTACAATATAAGTTTTTTTATTTTTATAATGTATATATGCTTTATTTATCTCAATCATTAATTTTATATCTTATTTTCATTTGTAATAATAATATCTTCTTTTAATGAATACATATGAGAATCTATATCTATTACTAAAATTTTAACTATCCTTGAATCTTCTAACTTATCATCAACAACAGTAATCTTTGCATTAGATGTTAATAATAAACAGTTTTTAGGAATTGCACCATCTCTCATACTTTGTTCTATATTTTTTGTATTAATTATATCTTCATATGAATTGCAGGCTAAGGTTAGTTGTTTTGCATTATCTGCAAATGCAAATGAAAAAAATAAAAAACAAATTATAAAATATTTTTTCATTTTAAACTCCTTTTTGAAGCTTACTAATGATAAGACAATGAGTCTTAATTAGTTGTTAATAATAATTTGTAGTTAGGAGTTTAAAAAAAGGAAATGGGTTTATAACCCATTTGCCTCAATAAGTTTTGTTTGATGATCTGCTATTAATGGATCAATTACTTCTTCAAATAATCCATCATTCATAATATAGTCAAGTCTATAAAGTGTTAAATTAATTCTATGGTCTGAAACTCTATTTTGTGGATAGTTATAAGTTCTAATTCTTCCACTTCTATCACCAGTTCCAACTTGTTCTTTTCTATTTGCACCTTCTTTTTCCATTTTTTCTTGCATCTCTAAATCATAAAGTCTAGCTTTTAAAACTTTCATAGCTTTATCTTTATTTTTATGTTGAGATTTTTGGTCTTGGTTTGTTACAACTAAACCAGTAGGAAGGTGAGTGATTCTAACAGCAGAGTCAGTAGTATTTACAGATTGTCCACCATTACCACTTGCTCTCATCACGTCTATTTTTAAATCACTTGCGTTTATCTCAATTTCTACATCATCTACTTCTGGAATAACAGCAACTGTAATAGCTGAGGTATGTACTCTTCCTTGAGATTCAGTTGCAGGAACTCTTTGAACTCTATGGGTACCACTTTCAAATTTTAATTTTGAATAGATATGGTCACCTTTAAATAAAGCAACGATTTCTTTGAAACCACCAGATTCACTCTCACTTTGATTCATGATTTCAACTTTCCATCCATTGTTCTCTGCATATCTAAGGTAACCTCTAAAAAGGTCTCCTACAAATATTGCAGCTTCATCTCCACCCGCACCTGCTCTAAGTTCTAAATAGATATTTTTATCATCATTAGGATCTTTTGGAAGCATTAGTAGTTTGATTTCTTCTTCAATTTCTGGTTGACGTTTTTCAAGTTCTTTAAGTTCTTCTTTTGCAAGTTCACCTAAATCTTCATCATCAAGTAGCATTTTATTTTCTTCAATATCTTCAATATTTTGAAGATATTCTTTTGCTAAGTTAACTGTAGGTTCTATAGAAGATTGCTCTTTAGAAAGAGCAGTCATTCTCTTAATATCGCTTGTGATTTCTGGTGAGATTAACAAGTCGTTAATCTCATTGTATCTGTCTATAAATGGTTGTAGTTTATCTTGTTGCATATTTGTATGTATTTATATAATATTATAGACTAAATAAAAAATATTTAATTTTATAATTATATAGCATTCACTTTTGTTTGTAATCTAGAAACTTTTCTAGCAGCAGTAGCTTTTTTAAGGATACCTTTACTAACACAGTGATGTAAATATTTGTTAGCAGCTTTCATTGATTCAGTTGCTTTTTCTTTATCAGAAGCTTCAATAGCACCTAATACTTCTTTAGTTACATTTTTAATTCTTGTTTTGTAAAATCTATTTCTTTCAGTTTTTACTTTTGTTTGTCTTACTCTTTTTTCAGCAGATTTATGATTTGCCATAATTATTTAACCTCTTTGTAAAATTTTTAAGGATAGAATGGTAGCCAATTAACTTTAAAGTAAGTTTAAAATAAGTTTAATTTTAGGAAAAATTAATGAAACTATTTGGTACAGATGGGGTTCGAGGTTTAGCGGGTGACTTTTTAGATGCAATTACAGTTTTAAAATTAGCTAAAGCTGCAGGTATTTATTTTAGAAAACATTCAACTACAAAAAGAATTCTTGTAGGAAAAGATACTAGAAGAAGTGGTTATATGATAGAAAATGCACTTGTAAGTGGTCTTACATCAGTTGGATATGATGTTATTCAAATTGGACCGATGCCTACTCCTGCAATTGCATATTTAACAGAATCAATGAGATGTGATGGTGGAATTATGATTTCTGCTTCTCATAATCCATATGAAGACAATGGAATTAAATTTTTTGATAATCATGGAAATAAATTAGGTATTGGTTGTGAGTCTGAAATTGAAAAGATATTTCAAAATAATGATTTAATGATAAATGAACAAGTAACAGGTAAAAATATTGGTTCTGCAAAAAGAATAGATGATGTTATTGGAAGATATATTGTTTCTATTAAAAGTTCATTTCCAAAAGACTTATCATTATATGGTATGAGAATTGTACTTGATTGTGCAAATGGAGCAGCATATAAAGTTGGTCCAACTATATTAAATGAATTGGGTGCAGAAGTAATTACTATTAATGATAAACCAGATGGATACAATATTAATGAAGATTGTGGGGCTTTACATCCACATCATGTTGGAAAAATTGTAAGAGAATATAGAGCTGATATTGGTATTGCATTAGATGGTGATGCTGATAGATTAGTTGTGATTGATGAAAAAGGTGATGTTGTTGATGGAGATAAACTTTTAGGAGCACTTTGTTCATTTTTAAAAGATGAAGGTACTTTAAAAGGTGAAGCTTGTGTTGCAACAGTAATGTCAAATAAAGCATTGGAAGATTATTTAATTTCAAGCAATTTAGGTCTTTTACGTTCAAATGTTGGTGATAAACATGTATTAGAACAAATGAAAACAAATGAAATAAATTTTGGTGGCGAACAAAGTGGACATATAATTTTTTCTGATGTTGCAAAAACAGGAGATGGATTAGCATCTGCTTTACAAGTATTAGCTCTTATTTTAAGAACTGGGAAAAAAGCAAGTGAAGTTTTAAATCCATTTGAATTATATCCTCAAATTCTTACAAATTTAAAAGTAACAGAAAAAATACCTTTAGAAGAGATAGCTGGTTTAGAAGATGTTTTAAAACCAATTAGAGAAAAAGGTATTAGAGATTTAATTAGGTATTCTGGAACAGAAAATAAGATTAGACTTTTATTAGAAGGTAAGAATAAAAAAGATGTAGAAGAATCTATGGAAGAATTAGTAAGGTTCGTTAAAAAAGTTTTATGAAAAAGAAATTAAAATCTAGTTTTCTAATATTTATAGTTATCTTTATAATTGATCAAGTTGTAAAATATGGCTTTGTAAATTTTGACTGGGATGTTGATGGTCCTTATATGTCTTTACAACTTGCTTATAATTATGGTGTAGCTTTTTCTATGTTTGCATTTTTAGCAGAATATTTAAAATACATACAATTGTTGTTAATAGTTGGTGGAATAATATATCTTTATAAAAATCAAGATGTTTTTATAGATTATTATATTCCTATCTCTTTATTGTTTGCAGGAGGTTTATCTAATATTTTAGATAGATTTACATATGGTGGAGTTGTAGATTATTTTTATTGGCATTATGGGTTTAATTTTCCTATATTTAACATAGCTGATGTAATTATTGATTTAGCTGTAGTTATAATCATATATAAGCAGATAAAACAAGCAAGAGCGGAAAACAAAGAAAAAGAGATAAACTCTTAATTTGAAATTTGGGAGCTTAAAAGAATTTTAGCTATAATCCCAAAAAATCGATTAAAAGAAATTAAAAAAATAGGGTAATAAATGGGTCAAACAATAACAGAAAAAATATTTAGTGAACACGTAGGACGTGAAGTTTTCGCTGGTGAGATTGTAAGAAGTCCAATTGATATGGTAATTGGAAATGATATTACAACTCCTATTTCAATTAGAGCGTTTGAAGAGGGTGGTTTTGAGAAACTTGCAAACCCTGATGGTTTTGCAATTGTACTTGACCATTTTATTCCAGCAAAAGATATTGCATCTGCAAATCAAGCTAAAATTTCTAGAGATTTTGCTCTAAAACATGATTTAAAATATTTCTTTGATGAAAAAGATATGGGAATTGAGCATGCCCTTTTACCAGAAAAAGGTTTGGTATTACCTGGAGATGTTATTATTGGTGCAGATTCACATACATGTACTCATGGTGGATTAGGTGCATTTTCTACAGGTATGGGTTCAACTGATATTTCGTTTGGTATGATTACTGGTGGAAACTGGTTTAAAGTTCCAGAGTCAATTAAAGTTGTATTCAATGGAAAACCAGCTGATCAGATAACTGGAAAAGATTTAATATTAGAGATTATTAGAATTTTAGGTGTTGATGGTGCTTTATATAAAACTTTAGAGTTTACTGGTGAAGCTATACAACATTTATCAATGGATGATAGATTCTCTTTATGTAATATGGCTATTGAAGCAGGGGCTAAAAATGGTATTGTTGCTTATGATGAAATTACAAAAGAATTTTTAGACCAAACAGCTGAGTTAAATGGTGGATTAAGAGCAGAACCTAAAATTCATTATTCTGATGATGATGCAAACTATTGTCAAGTTATTGAAATAGATACTGATAAGTTAGAGCCAGTAATTGCTTATCCATTCTTACCATCAAATGGACACTCTGTTTCACAAGCAGTTGCAGATGAAATTAAAGTTGACCAAATATTTATTGGAAGCTGTACAAATGGAAGATTATCTGATTTTAAAGTAGCAGCTGAAATCTTAAAAGGTAAAAAAGTTGCACGTCATGCAAGACTTATTTTAACTCCAGGTACTCAAAAGATTTTAAGAGATGCGACAAAAGCAGGATATATTGATACTCTTGTTGATGCAGGTGGTGTTGTATCAAATCCTACATGTGGGGCATGTTTAGGTGGATATATGGGAATTTTAGGTGATGATGAAGTTTGTATTTCAACAACAAATAGAAATTTTGTAGGACGAATGGGTTCAAGATCTTCTAAAATTTACTTAGCAAATAGTGCAGTAGCTGCTGCCTCTGCAATTTCAGGATATATTACAGACCCTAGAGGTTTATAATATGGCTTCTCCTTCATTTGAAATACCTTGCGTAATCTTATCTGGAGGAAGAAGTTCTAGAATGGGAGAAGACAAAGCTCTTCTTCCTTTTTCCAATGCAAATTCTCTTACTGAATATCAATACAATAGATTAAAACCTTATTTTAAAAATATTTTTGTCTCTTCAAAAATAGATAAGTTTGATTTTCTTAAGAATAAAACTAAAGATTTAATTTTAGATAAAGGAGAAGAATATTCTCCAATTGTAGCTTTAGAAACTATTCTTGAGAGTATAAATTCTCAAAAAGTCTTTATCATAACTGTAGATACACCATTAGTAAAAATTGAATCTATAAAAAAATTGATTGATAACTCATTCAAATACGATGCTACTGTAGCTCAAACTAAAAAAACTCATAACTTATGTGGAGTGTTTGATAAGTCTAACTTATTACAAATAAAAGCTATGCTTAAGAATGACATACATAAAGTTGGTTTTTTATTAAAAAATATTAATACAAATTATGTAGACTTTTCCCTTGAAAACGAGTTTATAAATGTAAATGAAAAGGATGATTATTTAAAGGCAAAAGCACTTATAAGCTGAGCTAATAATTATAATTAATTTTTTCAGAATAGATTAAGTTTTCTGTTATACTTTTTTTGATAACCTTTCCTTATAAATAAACTTAGACTAAGGACATCATATGGGAAACAATGAAGAGTTCAAGAAAGCGCTAGATATTCTAGATGTTGAACTAAAGAAGAAAGGTATTTCAAGAAGAGATGCATTAAAAGTTGCAGGGCTTGGTTCTGCATCATTCTTAATGGGAAATGGAACAGAAGCAGAAGCTGCAACAATCGCAAATGCAAGTGATGCTAAAGGTAAAATTCTAATTGTAGGTGGAGGGTTAGCTGGAATCTCAACAGCAGCAAGACTTACAGATGCATTATCAAATCCTGATATTACAATAATTGAACCTAATCCAACTTCAGTATCTTATCAACCAGGTCAAACACTAATTGGTGCAGGGGTTTGGGAAAAATCAGATATCGTTTATAATACAAAAGACTTTGTTCCAAGTGGCGTAAAAATGATAAAAGATATGGCGAAGGAATTTGATCCAGAAAATAATAAAGTATTAACAGAAAGTGGACAAACTATAAGTTATGATTACTTAATTTTAGCTACTGGTTTAGTATTAGACTATGGAATGATTAAAGGCTTAGAAGGTGTAGGAATGTCTTCTGAAGCAAATCCAGAAGTATCTAAAAAAATTGGTAAAAATGGAGCGCATTCTATTTATTATGCTGATGGTGCAGTTAATACATATAAAGGTGTTCAAGAATTAATATCTGAGGCTAAATCAGGTAAAAAATTAAAAGCTTTATTTACTCATCCTAATACTCCTATAAAATGTGGGGGAGCTCCAAAGAAGATTATGTATCTTATAGAAGCTAGATTAAGAGAAGCTGGTGTAAGAGATAATGTAGATATGTCTTTTTATCCAAATGGTGGAAAAATGTTTGGTGTTCCAGAATATCATGATGCAATTGTAAAACAATTTGAAGCAAGAGATATGAAATGGGAATATAAAAATAACTTAGTTGAAATTGATGTAAATACTAAAAAAGCAATTTTTGAAAAAAGATGGTTAGAAAAAGGTGAATATGATCCTGATATAGAAGATTATGACATGATTCCAATGAGTAAAAAAATTGAAAGAGATTATGACTTTATTCATATTACTCCTCCAATGAGAGCTCCTGATGCAGTTAAAAATTCAAGTTTAGCTTGGCAAAAAGGTAGTGCTTCAAAAGGTGGATGGGTAGAATTAAATAAAGAGACTTTACAACATACTAGATATGAAAATGTATTTGGTTTAGGCGATGTAGCTGGTATTCCTATGGGAAAAACAGGAGGGAGTGCTAGAAAACAATATAAAGTTGTAACTGAGAATTTAATTTCATTAATGGAAGGTAAAGAATTAACTTCTAAATATGCGGGTTATACTGTATGTCCTTTAATTACTGATATTGGAACAGTTATGCTTGCAGAATTTGATTGGACTAAAAAACCTACTCCTTCATTTCCTCTTGATCCAACACAAGAAAGATATATTTGGTGGTTATTAAAAGTTTATGCACTTAAACCAATGACTATTTATGGAATGCTTTCTGGTAAAGCTTAAAAAAGAGTTGATATTGAAGAAATTATTAGTAGTTAGTCTTACTTTATTATCTTTTCTTTTTGTAAATGCAGAAGAGTTAACTCTTGATAAAGTTAAAGAAGTGGCTTCAAAAGCTACTTCTGAATTAAATTCAAAACTAAAAAAAGAGTTAAAAAAAGCAAAAAAAGCTGATAAGACAAAAGGTATGACTAGTTTTTGTATTGATGAGTCTCCAAAAATAATTGATGAAATTGATAAAAAATATGGCTCTAAAGTTTCAATTAAAAGAGTAAGTCTAAATAATAGAAGTGAAAAATCAAAAGTTTTAAAAGATGAAATTAATATTTTAAAAGCTTTTGATTTAATACAAAAGTCTGATGCTTATCAACCTAAACAAATAATTCAAATAGTTGATGAAAATACATATAAAGTATATTCTCCAGTTGAAATGAAAAGTAGAGACTGTAAAAAGTGTCATGGTTTAGAAAAAAAGGTTGATAAAGATTCAAAAAAGAGATTCTCTGATGTCTATAAAAATGATAATGGTTATGGACATAAAAGTGGAGAAATTAGAGGTGCGGTTGTTATAACCATCTCTAAATAAAATGAGAAGTAAAGGAATTCATATGCAAGTTAAAAAAGCAATTTTAGTAAGTTTCTTGAGCGTTATCTTCACTACAGGATTACACGCAGCTCAAATGAAATATTCAAATGCAGAAATTTATACAAAAATGTGTTCAAAATGTCATGGTATGAATGCAGAAGGTAATCCAAAGAAAAAAGGCCCAGCTTTAAATGATCAATCAGCTCATGAGCTTGAAATCAGTTTATTTGATTTAAAGAGTGAAGGAATGAATCAATCTTCTGGAAGTGAGCATGAAGTAATGGAACATAACATGAAGAAGATTATTGAAAAAGGTATGGATTATGAACCAAAAAGTATGGGTGAATATATCTTTGTATCTTTTAATCCAGAAGCAAAATATTATAAGAAGATTACGTCAAATAAGACATACACAGTTTCTGAAATTTATGGAAAAATGTGTTCAAAATGTCATGGTTTAAATGCAGAAGGTAACCCAAAGAAAAAAGGTCCAGCTTTAAATGATAAAACTGCACATGAAATAGAATCAGATTTAATCGAAATTAGAGATGGAGATATGAATCAATCTTCTGGTAGTGATCATGAAGTAATGGAACACAATCAAGAAAAAATTGAAAATAAAGGTATGAAATACGAGCCAAAAGCTATGGCAGAGTATATCGAATCTCATTTTTACAGAAATTAAGTAATAAATAAAGTAAAGGATTTCTTCCTTTACTTAAATAGTTTAGGATAAGAGTTGATAAATTTAAAAAAAGAAATTGTTGTTTTTGTAGTTATTTTTATAGTTACATCTATTGTGATACATTTAGATACTTGGCTATCTACTCCTTTAATACATCTAAAAGCTCTTTTCTCTCATCCTATGCCTTATCATCCACTATTATATGTATTTTTAATTTATATAGGAATAGCAATATTAAGAGGAATTCTATCTCTTATTTTAAAACTTTTTAAAAAGTAATATTTTTTAAAAATATATATTTATGAATGAATAATCATTAAAGGTCAATATTGAACAATCATAAGACTTATGTATGGTCTTTTCTTGGAAGACTAAGTCACTGGTTACTGGTGATATCTTTTTTTGCATGTTATATTACATCATTTTATGAAGAACTTTTAACATTACATGTTTCTTTAGGAATTTTTGTTTTTGGAATGCTCTTAAAAAAAATTGTATGGGGTATTATAGGACCAAAGTATGCAAAATGGTCAGATTTTAATTTTTCACTTAGTAGCTTAAAATTGTATTTTGTTAAGAAAATTGAAGATAGGTATCGAGAAATTGAAGCTGGGCATAATCCGGCATCATCATGGTTTGCTTTTTTAGTTACGTGGATAGGTATTTTCTGTTGTATGACAGGCTTTATTTTATATGGAATTCAAGAAGGTAATGGAATCTTTTCATTTTTAAATAAAAATTATTACACTTATATGTATTTTTATGAAGATATACATATTTTGTCAGTTTATATATTAATATGTATGATTGTATTTCATGTATCAGGTGTTTTAATAGAGCAATTTTATCATAAAACAAATATGGTAATGGCAATGGTAACAGGATATAAAAAAGCAAAAGGGAGTGATATTCAACCAAGATTTAAGATGATATTTTGGGGATCTTTTTATACTTTATTAGTTTTTGCAGTTTTTTCATATGCTTATTTTATTCCAGAAAATATTTTTATCAAGAGCAAATTTGAAAAAATAGACTATAAAGCTCTTCATAAAGATTTTCAATTTGAATGTTCTGATTGTCATAATTTAATACCTCCCCATCTTTTACCAAAAGAGTCTTGGATTAAATTAATGAATGAACAATCTGACCATTATGATGAAGATTTAGAACTTGAAAAGAATTTATCAGATTCTATAACAAAATATTTAGTTGAGAATTCTGCTGAAAATTCAACAAGAGAAGCATCTTATAAAATCTCTGACGAAATCAAGAATAGTAAAAAATTTACTATATCAGATACTCTTTATTGGAAAGATATTCATAAAAATATTCCAAAGGATATTTTTAAAAGCGATGAGGTTGAAAATAAATCAAATTGTGTAGCTTGTCATAAAGATTTTGAAGAAGGAATTCTTTCTGATTCTAATATCATATATCCTCCTAAAAAATAACCTTTCCAATTACTGTAATTATAATGTAATCTTATAAAAGTAATATAGATTACAAATGAATCATTATTCTTATGAATAATCATTCATTTATAAGAAAAATTTATAAAATATCATGCTAAAATTATATTATTAATTTATAATACTAAGAGTAAATTAAGAAGGAGAGAGAAATGCAAGTTGAAATTTCTAGAAGAAAATTTTTGCAAGGTACAGTTGCTTTATCTGTTATTGCTGCTTCAACATCTGCACTTTCAAACACAAAATCGCAAAATGATAAAAAAACATTTGGAACTACAAAAACATCAAATAATAAAAATGAAATAAAAATTGTTCCAACTTTATGTGAAATGTGTGTTAATAAGTGTGCAGCTTACGCTAGAGTTGAAAATAATGTTGTAACTAAGTTAGATCCTAACCCTCATTTTCCAAAATCACAAAATATGTTATGTGCTAGAGGAAATGCTGGAATTCAAGCTTTATATGATCCTGATAGACTCAAATATCCACTAATAAGAGTTGGTAAAAGAGGAGATGGAAAATATAAGAGAGTAACTTGGGATGAGGCTTATAGTCATATCTCAGAAAAAATGGCAAAGATATTGGATGAAGAAAAAGATAATAGATCATGTATAGGTTACTGTGCAGGTGAAGGTATGGCAGAACATACATATAAAACTTTTATGCAAGATAAATTTGGTTCATCAAATTTCGTAAATCATTCATCTATTTGTTTACAAACTACAGTTTCTGGTTATGCACTGACAATAGGTGGTTATGGACAAGCTGATCTAGAAAATGCTGAATATATCATAATGGCAGGTGCAAATAGAGCAGAAGCAATAGTTACTCCTGATACTATGGAATTATTTAAAAGAACAAAAAGAAGAGGTGCAAAACTTATTGTAATTGATCCAAGATTTACAAATACTGCAGCTCATGCAGATGACTGGTTACCAGTTGAAGTGGGTACCGATTTAGCACTAGTTTTAGCATTAACATATGTGGTCTTAACTGAAGAACTTTATAACAAAAAATTTGTTGCATTAAATATGAATGGTTTTGAAGAATATAAAGAACATATTATAAGTAGTAGTTATACTCCTGAGTGGGCAGAAAAGATAACGGGAATAAAAGTTTCGAAGATTAAAAAAATAGCTAGAGACTTTATGCATCATGCTCCAAAAGCAATATATTATCAAGGTAGAAGAACTGCTTGGAGTAAACAAGATTTCCAATTAAGACGAGCTCAAGCAATATTTACTGCACTTGGTGGTGGAATTGATAAAGAAGGGGGAATTGTATTTGGTAAAAAATTACCATTAGGTTCTCATTCTATAAATGCTCCAATTTATGCAAATGCTGAAGGAAGAATTGAAAAAGATGCAGCTGCAATTATTGGAGGAAGTGGTTCTTGGATTGCATGGAGAAATAAAGTTGTTGAAGACAAGTCACCATATCCAATTCGAGGTATGTTTGTTTATAAACAAAATCCGATGTTAAGTATCCCAAATGCAAAAAAAACCAAACAGATGTTTGAAAAGATGGATTTAGTTGTTGTAATAGATACTATGCCTAGTGACACAGCAATGATGGCTGATGTAATTTTACCTGAATGTACTTATTTAGAAAGAGAAGATCCCGTTAAATCATTTGGTGGAGCTCAACCATCTATTGCTCTTAGACAAGCTGCAACTAAACCTATGTATGAGACTAAACCAGTAATTGAGATAATGCATGGTTTAGGTTCTAAAATGGCAAAACCATTATGGGAAGTTACAAAGAAGCATGATGAAGATGTTCAAGATGAGATTGAAGGAAAATCTGAAGCTGAAATTGAAGCTTATTATAAAGAAAATGGTTTTGATTTAAGTGATGATTTTGCACATTCACAAGAAGAAATTAATAAACATATGGTTGAAGAAGTTTACGGTAGTGAAGCTTGGAAGATATTAAGAGAAAAAGGTGTTTACTATTTAAATATGGATAAATATTTTAAAAAGCTATCTTCAAATGAATATCAATGGTACCCAAGGGATAGAAGATTTTACTCTGTTGTAAGAGGAGAATTTAAATCAGATGTTTTCCATGATACCTGTGTAAATGAGAAAGAAATTGCGGTACTTAAAAAAGAGTTTAAAACGCCAACTGGAAAAGTTGAATGTGTATTAAATAACTTAGCTAAAAAAGGTGTTGATTCAATGCCAAAATGGCGAGATGAAATGTATACAGCTACTCCAAAAGGTAAATTTAAATTTATTACTGGACGTCATGGACAATTTACTCAAAATGCAACATCTAATAATGCAATGTTACTAGATTTAATGCCAGAAAACTATTTATGGATTAATAAAAGAATTGCAAAAGATAGAGGTATAGAGTTTGGTGATACTGTTGAAGTTGAAAGTAATGTAGGAAAAATTCAAATAAAAGCATATCCAACAGAAAAGATTGGATTTAATACTTTATTCTTTATTCATGGATTTGGTTCTACTTCAGATAACTTAACTCTTGGTGTTGATAATGGTGCAAGTGACAATGAAATTATTGATGATGTTATTGAACCTGTATTTGGTAGTGCAGCGATGCATGAAACAATTGTTGATGTAAGGAAGGTGTAAGATGGCTAGATATGGAATGGTTCTAGATTATAAAAATTGTATTAACTGTAAAGCTTGTGAAACAGCCTGTAAAGAAGAAAATGGAATTTTATTAGGAGCCGATAATCACAGAATATGGGTAGGAACAAAAGAGATAGAAGGAGAGTTTCCTTTTTTAAATATTGCCTCAAATAATTTCTTACCTAGTCAATGTCAACAATGTGCAAATGCACCTTGTCAAGAAGTGTGTCCTACAAATGCAACATACTATGATGAAAATAGTGTAGTAAGAGTTGATCCTGATAAATGTATTTTATGTTCATACTGTATGACAGCTTGTCCTTATGATGCAAGATATGTTGATGATAGAACAAAAACAGTAGATAAATGTAACTTCTGTGCAGATACAAGAATTGCAAGAGGTGAGACAACAACGGCTTGTCAAAATACTTGTCCAACAAAAGTGAGAATATTTGGAGATTTAGATGACCCTAATAGTGAAATATCAGAGGTTCTAAGAACTAGAGATCATTTTACTTTAAAATCACATCTAGGGACAGACCCTAGATTGTTTTATTTAACATAAGGAGAGATGTTATGACTTTAAAATCAATTATTCCAATGAAAGACATTTCTTTAAAAGAGTTATTTTCATTTAAAAAAAGTTTTTCTAATGTAACAATGGCAATATTAACTGTTGTATTACTTGCATTGTTTTTAGCAGGCTCTGTGATGTATTTTATCGATGGACATCATGCATATAATATATCAAGAGAACATCCTTGGGGATTAATCATTGCAATGTATGTATTTTTTGTTGTTTCAAGTACTGGACTTTGTATTATGTCTTCAATCGGACATGTATTTGGTATAAAAGAGTTTGAGATTATAGGCAAGAGGGCAATTATAGGTGCGATTATTACTATTACAACTGGTTTTATAGTAATTGCATTAGAAATTGGACACCCTGTTACAATGATAATATATAATATTTTAACACCAAACTTTTCATCTGCAATTTGGTGGATGGGAACACTTTATGGTGCATATTTAGGATTTATTATATTTGAATTTATATTTTTAGTAAGAGAAAATCATAAATGGTCTAAATTCTTTGGCTTAGGTGGTTTACTAGTTGGTCTTGCAGCACATAGTAATCTTGGTGCTGTATTTGGATTTTTAATAGCACGTCCTATTGCAAATGGAGTATTTTTTCCAATATATTTTATACTTTCAGCAATGATTACTGGTTCTTATTTACTGTTTTTGATGTATGGATTTAGATATAAAATGGATTTTCCAGAAGAAGTAAAAGTTATGCTTACAAAGTTAGCAAAAATTTTAGGACTTTTACTAGCTATTTTAATGTTTTTTGAAATCTGGAGAATGTTAACTGCCATTTATGGTGGAATGCCAGGACGTGCAGAGGTTGCTTGGCATATTTTAGGTAGTTCTAACTTTTTAATAGGAGAAGTATTATTAGGTATGGTTATTCCATTTATTGTAATTTTAGCAAGTAAAGGAACAAATATAAAAGGGATGGTTTGGGCATCTATTTTAGGAATGATAGGTATTTTTTTTATGAGATATGATTTAGTTCATGATACTCAAGTAATGCCTCTTCAACTACTTAAAATTAGAGAGTATCAATTACCTCCTACTTTTATAGAGTATTTCCCTTCATTTGCAGAAATTGGTGTTTCAATTGGTGGAATTGGTGTGTGCTTTGTAATGTATTACTTAGCTGATAAGTTTTTTGAATTAGATCACAATAAAAAGGATATGTAATGAAAACAAAAATGATTCTGAGAAGTCTAGTAGTAGTTGGTTTATTAAGTACTGGTGCAATAGCAAATGATCCAGGAAATTTGACAAAACCAAGTCCAAAAGTTCAAGGTATGATTGACAAGTTTAAGTTAAAAGTTGTTGATTATAAATATGCAAAAGGAAAAGTTGCTAAAGGGACAAGAAATGGTGCAAAAGCATTGTTAATTGATGCAAGACCAAATAAGAAGTATATGACAGGAACTATCCCTTCATCTTTAAATATCCCAGATACAGACTATGCTAAATATGTTGGACAGTTAAAAGATGTTCCTAAAAATAAAGAGATTCTTGTGTATTGTGGTGGATGGAAATGTGGAAAATCTCCAAAAGTTGCAAATATGCTTAAAAAAGATGGTTTTACAAATGTAAAACTTTATCAAGCAGGTGAGCCTGAGTGGAAAAAGAAAAATTATAGAGAGGTTGGATTAGCTGTTATAAAATCTGCACAAGCTAAAAATAGTGCAGTAATTATTGATGCAAGACCATACAAAAAATACCTAGCTGAAACAATCCCTGGTGCAATAGCCATTCCAGATACAAAAGTAGAAGAGTTAAAAGGAAGATTTCCTGTTAATCACTCTCAAAAAGTGATAACTTTTTGTGGTGGATACAAATGTGTAAAATCTCATAATATAGCTAAAAAACTAATCTCTATGGGATATAAAGATGTATCAGTATTTGCAGCTGGTATGCCAGCTTGGAAAAAAGCAGGACTTGCTACAACAAAAAGTGCATCAAAAGCAAAATCTAAAAGTGATACTCCAAAAAAACCAATGATGAGTAAAAATGGTTTAAAACTTGGACCTGATGAAGGAAGTGTTGATGGATATTGGTTTGATAAGTTAATAAAAGCAGATAAAGTGCCTTCATATGTACAAATTGTTGATGTTACAAGTGCCGAAGAGTTTAAATCAGGACATTTAAAAGGTGCAATAAATATTTCTGCGGAACCATTAAAAGCAAATGAGTTATATGCAAAACTACCAAAAGGTAAAACAATAGTATTTAACTGTACTGCTGGTGGTAGATCAATAGAAGCTTGGCAAAAATTAAAAGATGCTAATCTTGATGTTAGTGAAGTTTATTATTTTGATGCAAATATAGATTGTAAAGGTAATGATTGTAAAATTGAGGTTAATGAGCCTTTAGAATAATTTTACTTTTTAAAAGTATTTAGAAGGGGAAAGAGTTAATTCTCTTTCCTTTTTTTATTTAGTAAGTATTTTTTACTACTTTTTTATTGAAAAAAGTAGAGCAAAAAGCAACCCACAAAGTCTTGAAGCCCTTCGGGTTCCTTTTGCTTTATAAAATATTTACTGCGTTGCGGAACTCGCTAAAATGTGACATCTAGTCACATTTCTTTACGCTCAAACAGTCCTCACTTTTCATCGTAAAGATTTCATAAATCAAAAGCTTCTGCAAACGTGGGGCATAAGATACTCAATCAAGACAATGAAATTCAAACTACATGGAAGTCCAGCCTTTGTTATGGCTGGAAGTTTTCAATCTATTTTCGGAAAAGACCGAGAATGTTTAAAAGGAGAAAGAGACTAGATGTCTTTTTTGGATTGAGTTTCGTAGGTCAGAAAATAAGTTGTAAACTGGAAGGAAGCTTCGCCCATAACAACTTGGCTGGTTTTCTATTCTCATACTTTTTACAACTAAAAAGTATGAGAATAGAAAACCTGGAATAATAGTTATTTTATACTAAGCAAAATTACTATAATATTTAATATTATAAAATAAGGATTTTTAATGATGGGTTACGTAATAAAGAGCTTATTATATTTTATATGTATACTAAGTTTAATTGGTTGTTCTAATAGTACACCAAATAAAAAAGCAGTTAAAGCTGACTTAAAAGGAACGATATATGTTTCAATGGAAGATGTTTCAGATTATAATTCAAAAACAGGTGTAGGTTGTACTGTTACTAAAGAAGTAAATGACCTTAATAGTGCACATATTGTTTGCCGATCAAAACATTCTGGTGAGCATGCTTGGAATGCAGTAATTGCAAGAAGTAAACAAATGTGTGAATCAAATAAATGGACAATGCTATTTAAAAGGCCACCTGCTCTTCCTCCAGAAAATGGTATTTATGGAGCACAAATAGATATCAAGTGTATAAAAAACTAGTTATCCATAAAAAAAGGGCTGAAGCCTAAGCTTCAACCCTTCTATTTATTTAGCAAATTTATTAAAATTATGCTGCTAATGCTTCTTTTGCTTTTACAACTAATGATGCAAATGCTTCTGAATCGTTCATAGCCATATCAGCTAAAATTTTTCTATCTAATTCAATGTTCGCTAATTTCATACCGTTCATGAATCTAGAATAGTTGATATCATTTAATCTACAAGCAGCATTGATTCTGATGATCCAAAGTTTTCTAATATCTCTTTTTTTCTGTCTTCTATCTCTGTATGCGTATACTAAAGAGTGTTCTAATTGCTCTTTCGCTTTTCTAAAATGTTTTCTTCTACCACTAAAAAATCCTCTAGCAGCTTTTAAAACTTTCTTATGTCTTCTTCTTCTAACTACACCAGTTTTTACTCTAGGCATATCTTTCCTTTCTTTACCATATCTTTTAAATAGGTGTCGATTTTATATAATCGAACTTGTCCACATATCGTGGAGGGACAATATAATTAACTAAATATTAGTTAATTATGCTAAACATAACATTCTTTTAACTCTTGTAGAATCAACTTCTGCAACAGTTTGTGGTCCTCTAAGAGCTCTTTTTCTCTTTTGAGTCATCTTTGTTAAGATGTGGCTTCTGAATGCTGATCCTCTTTTAATCGAACCATTTTTCTTTACTTTAAATCTTTTTAAAGCACCACTTACTGATTTCATCTTTGGCATCGTGGAGTCCTTTCTAATAAATTTGCATTTTCAATAATGTGAAAAAGTTTGAGATTTTACTTAAAACTAGCTTTAAGTATGGTTAAATAAGAATTAAAAACAGAAAAAGAGAGAGTAGAATCTCTTTTTCTATATTTTTGTTAGTTTTTGTGGTGTTCGTTTTTAGGAACAACATACATGTTTACAAATCGTCCCTCTTGTTTTGGTTCTGCTTCTCTTGCCCCATATTCTTCAATCATTGGCCAAACTCTTTCAAGTACAGCAGCACCAGCTTCTGGATGTGCCATCTCTCTACCTTTTAAGAATACTCTACATTTAACGTGGTAACCTTTTTCTAAGAATTCAATAGCATGTTTAACTTTATAGTTGATATCATTATCTGCAATTTTAACAGAAAATTTCACTTCTTTAACAACAATAACTTTTTGTTTTTTCTTAGCTTCTTTTTTCTTTTTTTCTTGTTGGTATCTAAATTTACCATAATCCATAATTTTAGCAACAGGAGGCTTACCATCTGGAGCAATAAGAACTAGATCTAATCCTAAATCATCAGCAGTTTGCTGTGCATCTCTAGTTGGAATAATTCCATAATTAGTTCCATCATCACCCATACATCTTACTTCTTTTGCATGGATACTTTCATTCATTATTACTTCGTCTTTTTTATTTTGTCTACTCAAATCTTACTTCCTTTTTGAATTTCGTTTAATAGTGTAAAGAATTCTTCTTTACTCATGTTTGATTGTTCTCTTTTTCTTCTATCTCTTAGTGCAATAGTTTGGTTTGCAACTTCATCATCACCAACAACTACAATCATTGGTACTCTTTGTTTTTCAGCCATTCTAATTCTTTTGTTTAATGACTCATTCATATCAAAGATTTTAGAATCCATTTCTTCATATAAAAGTTCTTTTTGTAACTCTTTTGCGTACTCTACATGAGGCTCTGCAATTGGTACAAAAATTACTTGCGTAGGTGCAATCACAAATGGAAATTCTCCTGCACAGTGTTCAGTTAAGATTCCAATGAATCTTTCAAAAGAACCAAGAATTGCCCTATGAATCATAACTGGTTGTTCTTTTTGACCTTCAGCATTGATATATTCCATTTCAAAAGATGATGGTAAGTTCATATCAACTTGAACTGTACCACATTGCCATTTTCTTCCAATAGCATCTAAAATTTTAATATCAATTTTTGGACCATAAAATGCTCCTCCACCTTCATCAATACCATAAGGTAAATTTTCTGAATCCAGTGCTTCCATGATTCCTTTAGTTGTAGTTTCCCAAAACTCATCAGAACCAATAGCTTTTTTAGGTTTTGTTGAAACTTCCATTTCATATTTAAAATCAAATAGTTTCATTAATGAATCAACAAATTCAAGTACATCAATAATCACATCTTTAACTTGTGAAGGTAAACAGAAAATATGTGCGTCATCTTGAGTAAATTCTCTTACTCTAAATAGTCCATGCATTGCTCCACTTAACTCATGTCTATGTACAACACCATACTCAAAGAATTTCTTTGGTAAGTCTTTGTATGAAACTAAATCATTTTTAAAGATTTGAATATGACCAACACAATTCATTGGTTTGATACCATACTCTTGGTCATCAATAGTTGTAAAGTACATATTTTCTTTATAGTTAGCGTAATGACCTGATTTAACCCATTGGTTAGCTTTTAGAATTTCAGGTCCTCGAACAGGCTCATAACCTCTAATTCTATGCGCTTTGTATAAAAGTCTTTCTAGTTTTCCTCTAAGTCTTGCACCATTTGGAAGCCATAATGGAAGTCCTGCTCCAATGTCTTCATTAAATGCAAATAATTCTAACTCAGTTCCAAGTTTTCTATGGTCTCTTTTTTTAGCTTCTTCTAGCATTCTTACATAATCGTTTAATTCTTTTTTATCAAAGAATGCAATACCATAGATTCTAGTAATCATTTCATTTTCTTCATCACCACCAAGATATGCACCTGCAACTCTTGTTAGTTTAAATGCTCTAATCATTCTAGTATTTGGTAAGTGTGGCCCTCTACATAAATCTTCGAAGTCACCTTGCTTATACATAGTTAATGTATCATCGGTAATATTTTGTAAAACAGCTTGTTTTAATTCATCATCAGCAAATTTTTCTAAGATTTCAGCTCTTGTAGTTTCATATCTTTCAATAGGAAGTTTTCTATTTGCTATCTCTTTCATCTTTTTTTCAATAGTAGTTAAATCATCATCAGAGATTTTTGCTTCTACTTTGAAGTCATAGTAGAAACCTTCTGTTACAACAGGTCCTACGAAAAATTTTGCATCTGGATATAACTCTTTGATAGCTTGTGCCATCATATGAGCACATGAGTGTCTGAGTATTTCTAGAGACTCAGGCGAATTATCAGCTTTTACAACATCTCCTTGGATGTCTAAAGCTTCAGCAGTTTGAAGGTCATAGAGCTGACCATCATTTAATACACCAATTGGTTCCAATAATTTCCTTTATAGTATAAGTTTTTTAAAAAAATTCATTTATTTTATCGCAAATGCACTTAAATTTAAGGTTAAGTGTTATTTTTTAATTTAATTTTGTTAAAATGGTTTATGATTTTAAACTTATCAAAGATAAAAACTGAAGCCTTGTTATTGTTTTGCAAAGATTTAATTGCATCATATAAAGATAGTGATGAAAAATTATTTGATGTAGACATTGAGATTGATAAGTATATTACTACTATTTCAAATGATATGTATAAACAAATGAACAATGTAACTTTTCCTAATGATTATTATATGAAAAACAGAAAACACTATAGAATAAAAGCTGTTTTAGAAGCATATAATTTTATAAATAAAGAGTTGACAAAAGAATTTGAACAAAATGAAGATAGTGGAAAGCTTTTTAATCCTGCAATGCTTTATTTTTCACTTCTTGCTGTTTGGTTTAAAGAGTTAGATAAAGAAAGTAAGTCAAAAGAATATATTTATTTTACAATTTATCCATATGCAAATGTTTATGATAAATTATTAGTTAATATTAAAGATGAAAAATTTAAAAAATTAAATATATCGATGATTGAAATTGCAGAAAAAATAATTTATAGATTAGATAGAGTATCGTTTAAATAAAAAGAGGAAAACCTCTTTTTATTTATAGATTAAAATCTATATCTCATATAAGCTGTGATATTTTGAGCTTCTTCAACTGCATTTGAAGCATTTGGATTTGAGAAATCCATTGGTGTTCCATAGTCTCCAAAAAATCCGTTACTTCCAGTGTAGTCATAATCAATTTTTGTAAATCTAAACGAAGTAGATAAAGCTTTTGTAAGTGGTTTATTATAATAAACTTCCCAAGCTGTACCACGTGCTGCAATTTTTGAACCAATTGCAGAATCTTCTCCATAACTCATTGATCTCCAGTATTTAGAACCTTTATTCCATTCAATTCCAAATCGTCCATCATCTGAGAATCCATCAGGCATATTTAATCCAATCCAATAAGAGTGACCTGTTTCAGAATCTGCTGAACCTAACATCATTTCATTTTTATTTGGATCTGTCTTACTCATTGCGTACGATGCAAAGAAAATTGATTCATCTAAGAAATCAGAAATTCCATCTCCTATTCCCTCTGCTTTAAACATTGCTGTGAAAAATTGCATATCTCCAAACTCATAGAACTTACCGCTTTCATCAGCTGTAAATGGATCCCCATCTCTATTTTTATTACCAATTAGATTCCATGCTTGTGCATAATTCATATGAACTGAATACTGTCCATTATCATATGGTACAAAAATTAATCCTGCCATATCAACATTTTCTGTAGTATCCTCATCTTCTATGTAGTCTAAACCATCTGAAGAAAATCTAAGTTTTGCATTTGTAAGACCTCTACCTGCACAAAATTTAAGCCACATACCTTCTATACCAGTAAGTTTGTCTAAATCAAATCTTGCACTTGCTCCATCAAACTCAACATTTACAGTATGTGATAGTGCTGATTTTCTTTGCTGGTCAACTCTTAAGTTAATTCCTAAACCATCAGTAGAAGGACGTCTTCCTACAGAAGCAGTCCATGCGATATCTTCATTTCCAAAGAAAGAATCATTTCTATATAACCAGTAAGCTTCTTTTACTTTTAAAGAATTATCATTTGAGGCAGATTCATTTGTTACCCAATCAAATTGTGCGTTGTTTCCAGTTCCTCCAGCTTCAGTTATATCTGCTCTATTATCACCGAATACTTTGTTATAAGCTAAAGTTCCATAGAAGATAGAATTTTCATCTGCGGCATACTTCATTCCAAGTTGTAGTCTATTAGTTAATAAAGAAGAGTTTTTTACTTTTTTCCCACTTCCTAATTTATATTCAAGAGCATCAATTTGTGTCCTAAAATCGACATTCCATTTTAGGTTGTCTCCTGCACTTTTAGCCTTTGCAAGATTAGCTTTCTTTCCAATTTTGTTAACTTTTTTTTCTAGTTTTTTAAACCGTGCATCACTAGTAGTACTTGATGAGTTCCCCATCATCTTTTCTAATGATACTTTATTTGCAGTTGATGTAGATTCTGTAGAGTTTAATTTTTTTTCTAATGCAGAAAGCTGAGCTTTTAAAGCTTCAATTTGCTTCATCATATCTGAATGTGTCACTTTAGCTGCGAAACTAGAAGTAGACAATGCAGCAATTGCAGTTAATGCAATTATTGACTTTTTCATTTAATTTCCTTTGTGTATTATAAGATTAAATTATTTTATAATAAATTTATTTAAGCTAATATTAAGTATGAATAATCATTTATAATAATAAATACAAGGTGGGCTTATAATAGTTTTGTGAAAGTTATTTATGGAAGTTTAATATTATTAAATATAATAATACTAAATAAAAAAGGCAATAAGAATATCTTATCGCCTTTTTTGAGTTTTTAAATTTAGTTTAGATTAACAAGATGGAACATTTCCAGAATCATTTGCATACTCATATGAGAAATCATAAATATGTTGCATCCATTTATCTTTAGCTTTACTCTCATCTAATTTTGGACAAATTTTTAATAGTTCAGATTTTATTCCATCCACACCAATTGCTTCCCATTCATCTTGAGAGTGTTTTGCAGCAAATTTTGCTCCATTAAATCCACAAGCTTTTTTAAATTTTTTAATAAAAAGTTTTTGACCTTTTACAACATCTGCACTTGCTGTCGTACTTGCAACACCAAGAATTAAAGCACCAGCCAATGCTATTTTTAACAATTTTGTCATTATTCATCTCCATAATTTTTAATTCTGATATAATTATATCACATGTATATAAAAAAACTCTTAGAGTTTAATAAGAAAAAGTGAATTAATCGTGAAGTATTATTTGTTAAAAGAAATTGTTGGGTACCTTTCTGAAATAGCCCATAGTATCAAGCTTATAAAGAGAATTGATAATAATATAATTATAATAGAATTTAATAATAAGAACAGCTTATACTTTGATCTTTCAAAGGGAAATAGTTCTATATTCAAAAGAGAAGTTGAGGTTCGAGCAAAGAAGGAATTTAATGCTCCATTTGATGTTGTTTTACAAAAAAGATTTTATAACTCAAAAATTGAAAGTATAGAACTCTATAATAATGACAAGATTATTAATATTAAAGTTAATTCATCCTCTTCTTATAAAAAACTTACAACTATATTACAGTTGGAATTTACTGGAAAACATACAAATATTATAATATTAGATGAAAATAGAGTTATTCTTGAAGCTTTAAGACATATTGATGAATTTTCATCAAGCAGAGTTGTAAAAGTTGGAATAAAACTTGATGAAATATCAAAACAAAATTTTATTCCTAAAATTGAAAAAGTTGATGATATAGAAGAGTATTTATACAAAGTGTATAATGATATCGAATCAAAGAATATAGAAAATTATAAAAAACAAAAAATTACACAAGTTACAAAGAAGTTAAAGAAGTTAGAAAAAACTATATCTTTATTACCTAAAAAAGAAGAGTTGGAGGAAGAGTCAGATAAATTGTATGAAAAAGCAAATCTGATATTAGGAAGTATTCATTTAATCAAACCTTATCAAAAATCTTTTATCACTTATAATTATGAAGGTAAAGAAATTGAAATTAGTTTAAATCAGGAGATGTCTGCTTCTACATATTCTAATGATTTGTTTAAAAAAGCAAAAAGAGCTAAACATAAAGCACTTAATATTAAAATTGAAAAAGATAATTTAGAGGAAAAGTTAGAGTTTTTAAAAAGAATGGTACATAATCTTAAAAGCGCTAACTCTATTGATGAGATGGAATTCTTGTATCCAAAAAAGCAAAAGAATCAGACAAAAACAAAAAAGTCACAACAATATGAAAGTTTCTTCTTTGAAGGTTATAAGATTATGTTAGGAACAAGTGAAAGAGAAAATATATATTTATTGAAAAATTCAAAAGCAAGTGATTTTTGGTTCCATCTAAAAGATAGACCTTCTTCACATGTTATTGTGCAAAATTCTAAAAAAACTATACCAGATAGGGTTATTGAAAAAGCAGCAAGTATTTGCGCAAAATTCTCATCAGATTATGGTGGAAATTATGAAGTAGATTATACCCAAAGAAGAAATGTAAAAATTCAAAGTGGAGCAAATGTTTTATATAATCCATATACAACTATTGGTATAAAAATTTAAAAAAAAGCCAAGTTTTAGTATAATCATACTTCATACCAAAAAATTAGGCTTAATATGAAAGAAATCATTAAATCAAGTTCTACGCGGATTAAAACTGGGATTGCTTTAATAGTAGCAGTTTTATTAATAGGTTATATTGACTCATTTTTCTTAATGTGGTTATTCTTTGGAGGATTATTAGTTGTAGCAATTAGTGAATCTCAAAAGTTATATAAAACAGAAATAGATTCTATTTATTTATATACAGGAGTCCTTTGGTTTGCAGCTTATTTTTACCCTAATCCTGAAGACTTAATATTTGTTATTGCAGTTATCTATGCTTCTGTTTTAGCTTATACAAAAAATTTAGATAAAAAAATATTTTTACCTCTTCTTTATCCAACAGCATCATTTTTATTCTTATTAACATTATATGTTGAATATGGTGTTATGTCTTTATTATGGCTTCTTGTAATTGTAGCAGGTGCTGATATTGGTGCATATTTTGTAGGTCGAGGAATGGGAAAAACAAAGTTTTGTGAAACAAGTCCGAATAAAACAATAGAAGGTGTTGCTGGTGGTTTACTCTTTGCGACTATATTTGGAGTCTTTTTTGCAATAGATAATATCTCAACTATTGGTGCTATTGTAATCTCTTTAGTAGTAGCTTTAGCTTCTGTCTTTGGTGACCTTTTTGAATCTTATTTAAAAAGAGAAGCAGATGTAAAAGATAGTGGAGACATTCTTCCAGGACATGGTGGGATATTGGATAGAACTGACGGGTACCTTTTTGGTGGTATCATTATGTTAGTTCTTTTACGAGCAATAATGTGATTATATTAGGAAGTACTGGTTCTATTGGAGTAAATACTTTAAATGTTGCCAGAAAGTTTGATTTAAATGTTGAAGTTCTAGTTGCTGGAACTAATATTAAGCTTCTTAATGAACAGATTAAAGAATTCAATCCTAAAAAAGTTGTAATAGCAAATAAAGAAGATATTTCAAATGTAAATCATCTTAATGTATCTTCTGGTGAAGATGAGATTTTAAATGCAATTGAAGAGTCAACTTCTCAAACAGTTGTTAACTCTTTAGTTGGCTTTTTAGGTTTAAAACCCACTTTAAAAGCAATTGAATGTGGAAAGAAAATTGCACTTGCAAATAAAGAATCTTTAGTTGTTGCTGGAAAATTTATTGACCAAAGTAAACTAAGACCAATAGATTCAGAGCATTTTGGACTTTGGTATTTAGTTCAAGATAAAAAAATAAATTCTATGACTATAACTGCTAGTGGGGGTTCTTTTAGAGATTATCCATTGGATAAACTTAAAAATGTATCTATTAAAGAAGCTTTAAACCATCCAAATTGGTCTATGGGAAATAAAATTACAATAGATAGTGCAACAATGACAAATAAGATGTTTGAACTTGTAGAAGCTGCTTGGCTTTTTGATACAAACAAACTTGATGCAATAATTGAAACAAAATCATTGATTCATGCACTTATTAATTTTGAAGATGGAAGTAGTACAGCACATATAGCAAATGCTTCAATGCAACTTCCAATTGCATATGCAATTTTAGGAAAGTGTGATGAACAGATTTTAAAACCTGTTGATTTATTAGAAGTTGGAAATTTAGAGTTTAAAAAAATAGAATCAAGTAGATATCCAATCTGGGATATAAAAGATGAGGTATTAAATAATCTTGATTTAGGAGTTGTTTTAAATGCAGCAAATGAAGTTGCAGTTTCAAAGTTTTTAAATTCACAAATAGGATTTTTAGATATATCAAAAATAAGCCTAGATGCTTTAAATAAATTTAATAATGTAAGTGCAAAAACTATAGATGATATATTTGAAATAGATAAAGAAGTGAGGGCTTATTGTGGAACTTGATTTGTTTATACCCTTTGCAATACTTATTGTTTTAGTAGTTTATTTTATATATTCTAGAAGTAAGTTTGAAAAAGAGATAGTAGACTTATATGAAAAGAAATTTGATGAATGGAAAGAAAATTCTGATTTAACAGTTTCAAATGAAAAAAAAGTTTGTAAAGAGTTAGTTGGATTAGTTTATAAAGAAGAGTATAATATAAGTATAGAGTTATTAGATGATAGTGTAAGTTCACCCTTACAAAGAGGTAAATTTTCAATAAAGGATAAATAATGAAATATTTAATCCTACTTGTACTATTTTTATCTTTTTCTATAGCGAATGATTTTAGAAGAAGTGGAAAAGATGCTGTAGTTGATACTAAAAATAAGCTAATGTGGATTGATAATATATCTGTAGTAAAGACTTTACGAACTCATGAAGAAGCAACTTTTTATTGCGAAAACTTAAGTTTTCTAGGATTTACAAATTGGAGAATTCCAAAAATTGAAGAGTTTGAATTTATTGTTGATAAGAAAAATGAAAAAAATTATATAAATAAAACTTTTAGATTTAATGTTCCTGATGGGTATTGGGCCCAAAAAGCTCACTGGCGAACACTTTGGTTTTATGCAGATTATATGCATTTTGTAA
This sequence comes from Arcobacter sp. LA11, assembly GCF_001895145.1. Lineage (NCBI taxonomy): Bacteria > Pseudomonadati > Campylobacterota > Epsilonproteobacteria > Campylobacterales > Arcobacteraceae > Arcobacter > Arcobacter sp. LA11. Next base: position 354,166 of record NZ_BDIR01000001.1, read on the forward strand.
GTGGAACACCATATTATGATAGTAGACATAAAAATAAATATGTTAGATGTGTAAGAGATATAAGGTAAAGTAGATAATGAGTAAAAGAGTTTTAGTATTACATGGATTAGGTGGTAGTGATTACCCACATTGGCAGGCACATTTAACAGCAGATTTAATAAAACAAAATACAGTAGTATCTTTTCCTGCAATGCCTAATAGAGATAATCCTACTTTAAAAGAGTGGAAAGAGTTTTTAAAAAATGAAATAGAGCACTTTAAACCTACTGTTATAGTTTGTCACTCTTTGGCAAATCTTTTATGGTTTCATATTTGTGATGAGTTAGATATAAAGTTAGATAAATTGATGATGGTTGCCCCTGTACGGAATGAAGAATTAGAAGAAGCAAAAACATTTTTCCCTTATCCTCTCCCAAATGATTTAAAATCAAAAGAAGTAATTATTGCAGCTTCAACAAATGATCCATATATGAATGTAGAAGAGGCAATAAGATTACAAAGTAAACTTGGTGTTGGTATGAAACTTTTAGAAGAAGCTGGACATATAAACGCAGATTCAGGTTATGGAAAACTAGAATGTGCACTTGATTGGATAAATCGAGAAGAAGAGTGTGAGGAAAATGCTTAAATGATATTAAGTATAGAATCATCTTGTGATGATAGTTCAATAGCAATTACAGACATAAAATCAAAAAAATTAATTTATCATAAAAAAATATCTCAAGAACTTCAACATAGTGTTTATGGAGGAGTAGTTCCTGAACTTGCAGCAAGACTTCATGTTGAAGCATTACCAAAAATACTTGAAGAGTGTAAAGAATATTTTCCAAAGCTAAAAGCAATTGCCGTTACAAATGCTCCTGGACTATCTGTAACACTTATGGAAGGGGTAACTATGGCAAAGGCTTTAGCTCTTAGTTTAGATATTCCTTTAATAGCTGTTAATCATCTAAAAGGGCATATTTATTCACTTTTTATTGAAAAAGATGAGGTATTTCCTACTACTATCTTATTAGTTTCTGGTGGACATACTCAAATTATAGAGGCAAATTCATTAAATGATATGAAAATAATTGCTTCAACCTTAGATGATAGTTTTGGTGAGAGTTTTGATAAAGTTTCTAAAATGATGGGATTAGGTTATCCTGGTGGTCCAATTGTTCAAGAGAATGGATTAAAAGGTGATGAAGATAGATTTGATTTTCCAGTTCCTTTAAGACAAAGACCAAATATTGAGTTTTCATATTCAGGGCTTAAAAATGCAGTTAGAATGCAAATAGAAAAGCTTGGTGATAAAGATATAAAAGAACAAGACAAATATGATGTTTGTGCCTCTTTTGAAAAGACAGCAGTAGCACATATTATGCAAAAAGTAAAAAAGCTTTTTAAACAAAAAATTCCTAAAAACTTTGCGATAGTTGGTGGGGCTAGTGCTAATATAAGACTTCGTACTGCTATTGAAGAGTTATGTCAAAAAAATAATACGAAACTTTTTTTAAGTCAATTGAAATATTGTTCTGACAATGCAGCAATGATTGGAAGAGTTGCCGTTGAGCAGTATAATCAAAAAGATTTTACATTGATAGATGAAATAGATGTACAAACAAGAATCAAGGATTTTTAGAGATGATATTTGAGATGGGTGCAAAGCTTGATGGAGATGATTTTGATACATCAAAAAATGACAAGAAAAATAAAAAAGTTTCAAATGAAACAAAACCTAAAAACCAACATCAATTAGTATTTACATACGAAAAAAGAAAAGGTAAACCAGTTACTTTAGTAGGAAGATTTCATTTAAATGATAAAGATAAAAAAGAAGTACTTAAACTTTTAAAGAAAAAATTAGCTTGTGGTGGTGCAATCAAAGATGAATGGATTGAACTACAAGGTGATGTAAAAGAGAAAATCAAAACAGTTTTAGAAAAAGAAGATTGGAAATTTAGAAAATAAATAAAGAAGAACCATTTTAAAGGAGTAATATGCAGAAAGTATTTTATGAAGTAGGCTCATTGGATAAGAGATGTTATGAAGAGTTTGCATTAAATGAAGACTTGCTAATGGAACATGCTTCTTCTTCTTTAAGTAGAGAAATTTATAAAAAATTTGAAAAAAATAAATCAGTATTTATTGTCTGTGGTACGGGAAATAATGGAGCAGATGGTATTGCATTAGCAAGACTTCTATATAAACGTTTTGATGTAAAACTTTACATTCCCTTTGGAGTTAAATCTTCTATGGCAGAAATCCAACTAAAAAGAATAAATCTTCTAGGAATAGAAGTTGTAGATGAATTAATTGAATCAGATATTATTGTAGATTGTCTATTTGGAAGTGGTTTAAATAAAGATTTAGATGATAAGTCCCAATATATATTAAATACATTAAATACCTTTGATAGTTTTAAAATTGCTTGTGATATTCCAAGTGGAGTTAATAATCTAGGACAAGTTACAACTGTAGCTTTTGAAGCTAATATAACTATTACCATGGGAGCATTAAAAACTTCACTATTTACAGATATTGCAAAAGATTTTGTAGGTGAAATAAAAGTAGCTAATCTTGGAGTTCAAAGAGAAATTTATGAAGTAGAATCAAATATTTTTCTTTTAGAGAAAGAAGATATGAAACTTCCTTTTAGAGATAAAAAAGATGCCCACAAAGGAACCTATGGGCATCTAAATGTAGTAGCAGGTTGTAAAAAAGGAGCGGGAGTAATTGCTGCAAAAGCTGCTTTTGGTTTTGGGGCAGGTTTAGTAAGTGTAATTTGCCATGAAAATATTGATTTACCATATCATATTATGCAAACTCATAAACTAACAACAAATTGTACTGCAATTGCACTTGGTATGGGTCTTGGAAGATATGAAGAAGACGAAATCCAGAAAATACTTAAAAAAGATGTTCCTATTATAATAGATGCTGATTTATTTTATGAAGATGTAATTTTAGAAGCTTTAGATAAAGAAGTAGTCTTAACTCCTCATCCAAAAGAGTTTTGTGAGTTGCTTAAACTTTGTGATATAGATGATATATCAGTTGAAACTCTACAAAATAATCGATTTAAATATGTAGAGGTTTTTTGTAAAAGGTATCCAAAAGTAATTTTACTTTTAAAAGGTGCAAATGTTCTAATTTCACAAAATGACAAAATATATATAAATAACCTAGGAAGTGCAGTTTTAGCAAAAGGTGGAAGTGGTGACGTTTTAAGTGGCCTTGTAGGTTCTTTACTAGCTCAAGGATATAAACCTTTAGATGCAACAATAAATGCAAGTTTAGCCCATGTAATTGCTGCTGGAAATTATCGCAAAAATAATTATTCACTTATTCCTTCTGATTTGGTTGAAGAGGTTAAAAAACTATGAGTATTGTAGTTATCCAAACAACTTGTTCAAATAATGAAGAAGCAAAAAAAATTGCAAAAGTTTTGATAGAAAAGAAACTTGCTGCATGTGTTCAAATGAGTGAAATCGACTCTTTTTATATGTGGCAAGATGAATTTTGTAACGATAAAGAAATTTTATTAAATATAAAAACAAAAAAAGAAAATTTCAAAAAAATTCAAAGCAAAATTAAAGAATTACATAGCTATGATGTGCCAGAAATTATATGTATAAACATAGAAAATGTAAGTAAAGATTACAAAAAATTTATAGGAGAAAATACAAAATGAGTGATATCCTAAAAGTAGGTGAATACGAGTTTAACAGCAGACTTATCGTTGGTTCTGGAAAATATGCAGATTTTCAAACTACTAAAGATGCAACTATCGTATCAGGAAGTGAATTAATAACTGTAGCAATTAGAAGAGTAAATATTACAAACCCAAATGAAGAAAATCTTTTGGACTATTTTAAAGATACAAATGTAAAACTTCTTCCAAATAGTGCAGGGTGTTTTACGGCTGAAGAAGCTATTACAACTTTTAGACTAATGAGAGAAGCAACTGGAATTGATATTATTAAATTAGAGGTAATTGGTGATGCTAAGAAAACTTTATACCCAGATGTAATTGAAACAATTACTGCTTGTGAAGTTCTTAAAAAAGAAGGTTTCACAATCATGGCATATACAAGTGATGATCCAATTATGGCTAAAAGATTAGAAGATGCAGGTGCAGATGCAATTATGCCTTTAGCAGCGCCTATTGGCTCTGGGCTTGGTATTCAAAATCCATATAATATAGCCTTTATTAGAGATGCTGTAAATGTGCCTGTTCTTGTAGATGCAGGACTTGGTTGTGCAAGTGATGCTGCATATGCTATGGAGTTAGGAGCAGATGGTATTTTAGCTAACACAGCTATTGCACAAGCTCAAAATCCAATGGCAATGGCAGAAGCATTTAAGTATGCAACTATTGCGGGAAGATTAAGTTATGTTGCAGGAAGAATTCCTAAGAAACCTTATGCAACAGCTAGTTCTCCTATTGATGGATTAATTCAGTTTTAATTGAAGGTAGAGAATTTTATAAAAATTCTCTACTTTTATAGAAAAGCTCTTGACATTAGTTTAAAAACATAGTATAATTCCGTCCACTTTTTGAAAGATTAGTGTTTAGGCGGAGTGTAGCGCAGCCTGGTAGCGCACCTGGTTTGGGACCAGGGGGTCGGAGGTTCGAACCCTCTCACTCCGACCATTTAATTGGTAGGTATAGCTCAGTTGGTTAGAGCATCTGGTTGTGGTTCAGAGGGCCGTGGGTTCGAATCCCATTACTTACCCCATTTATATATAAGCGTCTGTAGCTCAGCTGGATAGAGCAATGCCCTTCTAAGGCATCGGTCACACGTTCGAATCGTGTCAGGCGTACCATTTATTTAAGATTTAAGTTGAATTTATCAACTAAATCTTTTTTTTTGTCTTTTTTAAGACATATTGTGCGGATGTGGTGAAATTGGTATACACGCTAGACTTAGGATCTAGTGCTTTACGGCGTGAAGGTTCAAGTCCTTTCATCCGCACCATCTTTTAATTAAAATTATTTTACAATTTATCTCGCGATTCATTATAATTTACTTTTACTCTTATATCGCGGAATAGAGCAGTTCGGTAGCTCGTCGGGCTCATAACCCGAAGGTCATAGGTTCAAATCCTGTTTCCGCAACCAATCAACAAAAATAATTTTTAATCTGGGGTATCGCCAAGTGGTAAGGCAACGGCTTTTGGTGCCGTCATTCGTAGGTTCGAATCCTACTACCCCATCCACAATTAATCTTACTTCTAAATTTCTCTTTTTTGTATAATTATAAATCTCTAAATAAGAAAATATTATTGATAAAAATAAATTAATCTTAAAATTTAAATTAAATTTAAGTTTTATGAAAGATTATATAATTATAATAAAAATCTAAATTTATTATGAAGGTATAATCATGAAAAAATATATGTATGAGTCTGTAATTAGTTTTTTAGTTATAGGTATTGTAATATCTATTTATATTTTATATAACAAAAATCAAATAAATAATATTGAAGAACAAAAGTCAACTGTAAGTGATATTTCTAGTATTAAAATAATTAAAGAAATAAATATGAACAGTCGTGAAAAAGAAAAAATCAATAAACTTAAAAGCAAAATAGTAGATCAAAAAATCAATGATTTAGAAAGTACCCTTTCCAAAACTGAGCAAATGTTAAAAAAATATAATAAAAATAACCAGAATATAATAATAAAAAATAATGATATAGAAAAATTAGTTAGTTTAGATTTAATTCAATCAGAAAAGATATTAAAAAAAGAAGAATTGATTCAAAATAAAAATGAAGATACTAAGAATATAGAGAAAATTGAAAGTCCCATTTTGAATGAGGAATCCAATAAAGCTTCAAATGTAATAGTTCAAAAGCCTTTATCTTCAATTTCATTAAGTAATTCTTCTATTGATAAAAAAAATATAGATGTCAATAATTTAGAACAAACAGATAATAAAAGTAGAAATATTGGTATAGAACAAGAAATTGAAAAATTTAAAATTGAAATTAATGCTGTGAAAAAAGTAATAGACAGTGTTAAAACAAGAATTAATTAAAGGAAAACAAATGAAAAGAATATTTTTTAATGGAATTATTAAATTAGTTTTTATGAGTATATTTTTTTGCATGGCATTAAATGCAAGTAAATATGAAATTCATTCTTTAAAAGAATGTAATAGTAAAAATATACGTCAAGAAATTCTAGGAATAAAGCCTTTATGTATAAATAATGAAGAAATAATAAGAAAAGATTTGTTAGATTTATATGGTGGAAATAATGTTTTATATAAAACTAGAGATAATAGTTTTACTAGTATTAAGAGTTATTATGAATCAGAATCAAATCCTGAATTATGGGAAATAACTGATGATAGTAGTTTAGTAATTACTTATGATAAAAATAATAAGTATAAGATAGTAAAAGTAAAAGATTCAACGACAACTATTAATATTCCTTATATAAATTCAGAAATTGATTTTTCGTATGAAAAAATCTCCGATAATGTAAGAATTTCTCAAATAATTGTAAATGAAAATATCTATGGAATAGATTATGACCAAAATGGAATAGCAAAAATAAATTTATTAAGTAATGCTAAAAATCTTGGAGATTATATTACTTATTCATATGTGTTTAATGATAAAGGTGAAGTATTAAGAGAGACAATATCAGGTTTTAATATAGAGTCTAGAATTAAAAAATATGAATACTCTATAGAAGGAAATAATAAAGTTATTAAAACCGTTAATCCTTTTGGCGATATTGAAATAAAGAAATTTAATACAAATGGAAGAATAGTATCTTTAACTGATTATAATAAATTGATAACTACATGGGAGTATGATTCTAATGATAGGTTAATTAAAGAGAATAAGCCAAATAATACTGTAACATCGTATGAATATAGTACATCTAATTTAGTAGATAATAGTACTTTAAAAGTTATAAAAACTTCAATTGGCAAACCTACAGTTACTAAATATTATGATTCGAGTAATAGAAAAATAAAAATAGAAAAACAAGGTTTTAATAGAAGAATTATTGTAGAAGATATAGTTTATGATTCTGTAGGAAGAATAGATAAATATTCTATCCCTTATTTTAAAGGTGAGGCAGTATATTTTATTGATTTTACATATGATAATGATAATAGAGTTACATCAATTGATAAACCTGGATTAAATAACACTAGGTTAGTTACTACATACCAATATTTAAATAATAATATAACAATTAAATATCCTGATGGAAAAGAGGAAGTAGTAGATTCAAATAAAATAAATTCAAATGAAACAGTTACTTATGATTTGTTAGGAAATATTGTAAAAATCGTTGATGAAAAAGGAAATGTATTAAATTTTAAATATGATATTTTAGATAGACTTATTGAAAAAGAGATAATACCTAGTAATAATGAAGAAAATAAACAAGTTACCAATTTTGTTTATGATAGAGCTGACATGGGAATTGGCAAACTTGCATATATCAAATCAAAAGAATATAAAAAAGAGTATTATTATGATGAATTATCAAGAGTAAAAACTAATAAGACTTTTATAGGAAATAAATCGTTTATAACACAATATACTTATATATTGGATGATAAAATTGAAACAGTAATAAAACCAGATGGATTTAAAATAATCAATGAATATAATGATTCTGGATTTTTAACAGCAGTAAAATCTCCTAAATTAATAACCGTTGAACTCGACTTTGAGAATTTAAAAGAACTGATTATGTCAAATTTAAATGACGAATATGAAATAAATAGTAAGTATTATGATTTAAAAGCTCAGATTGAATACTATAGTTTAAAAAAACCTATATATGAAAATTTAGCAATACAATATTCATCAATAAATGTAGAAATTGCAACCCAATTAAATGAAGTAGTTTTACTTTTAAGTGAAACAATCACTTTATTACAAAACAATCTAGTGACGTATAAAAGCATTGCAGATAATTTAAGAAATATAAGAACTAATCACCTACTTCCAAAGCTATCAGAGCAAAACAATGAAGATAACTTTAAATGGTTATCTGAAATATTTGAAGGTGAAAGTAATAATTATGTTGCTTTATCTACAAAATATATAGATAAAGCAAGTAGTTTACTTGAAGGTGTTATTTCTGATCCAGATATTTTAAATAGTTCATTGAATATTGATAGTGATTTAATTACATATTATACTAATCAATCAAAAGAAGTAAATATTATTGCAGATGATTTCTCTACATTAGCGTTAACTTATTCTCAAAGATATGAAGAATTAAAATTAGGAGAAGGTATCTTCTCAAATAGTACTTACTTAGGGATGTTTGATAATACTGATTATAAATATTTTTATAAAATAATTGACATGGATTCATTAGGGCGAATTACAAATGAAGTTTTTGGTAATGGACTAGTTTCAAAAAAAGAGTATGATGCTTCAAGTGGAAACTTAATAAGAATAACTACTGGGTTTAATGGTAATAGTGATATAAAAGATATAAGATATACATATGACGTATATAATAATCTAATTACTCAATATGATGTAAAAAATAATTTAACAAAAAACTATGTTTATGATTTATCTAATAAATTAATAAGTGCATCAAGTATCGGAGAAGGTTTCTACTCTAATATTGCATATATTTATATAGACCCAACTACAAGTAGTTATCAATATGATGAAAATACAAATACCTTTACTAATTCCCATGAGAATATAACTTTAGATTTAGATAATCCTAATTTGATTTCAAAGAATTTAAATGAAAGTGTTATTTTATATTCAAATGATAGTAAAACTTATAAAAAAACTATCACTGAAAATAATCTCAACAATATTATCTATAAAGTTGAAACAGGGTTCAAATATGAGTTATTAAATGATGGAACAAAATATAAAAATTTGATTTATGCAAATGATAAATTAATAGCTATTCATATAGAAGAAGATATGGATGATTATATTATTCCAAATAATTATTATTTACATCAAGATTTATTTGGTTCTGTTGATATTATTACAAATGAGCTAGCCGTAGTTGAAGATAAGCTTAACTATAGACCATTTGGTGAAAAAACAGATGATTCTTGGACACAAGAAGTAGCAAATAATACTATTACTAATATATCTTTTAAAGGTTATGAAAGTGGTGAATTTAATTTATTAAATGTAGATGGTTATTTATATGATCCAAAAATTGCAAAAACTTTTACAAATCAGCCATTTAGTTCTTTAGATGAGAAAACAAAAGACTTTTTCTTTTATAGTAATCCTACAAGATATGTAGATAAAGAACTTGATAGTTGGTTTAAAAATATAACTGATATTTTTAATATTGAAAATATTATTAGTGTTAGCTCTAATACTTTACTAAATACTGAAGTTAGTAGAGATATTCATTCTATTTTATCTCAAGAAAATGTATATATTGGATATGAAAAACCAACAGATACAAATAAAATTTGGTACGAACCAAATAGTTCAGGTGGACTAGATATAAAAGTTTCAGATGGTGGAAATAGTTGGAACAGTGTAGGAACTACTGGTAGTCTAAACTCAGCTGGTGAAATAACAGTTGATAGTTTAGTACTGTTAAATAAAATGCCTTGTTTTTATCAAGATCATGGATTTATTGAAACGGGGAGTAAGAAACTTGCATACACTTGTTCAACTTCTCAAACTTGGGAGTTAGGCGGAGATTTCGATGGGACTTATACGGTACAAGATTTAGGAATAATTTATATAAATGCTTTAGAAAATAGTACAATTAAAGTAACAGCACCTTCTGGTGAATTTTCTGGAATAAAAGAATTTAAGAAAGTGGCTGGTTATTGGATTGATGAGGATAGAAAGTTTATTATCTCTGACGATGTAAATAAAATGTCTAATATTTCTATGAATGAAGGTGCTAAAGCTTTTATAAAAAAAGATAATTCTTCTATTTATTCATTAGCAAGACTTTATGTTCCTTCTATATCGACAAAATGGGTTTATCTTACTTCTGGTTATAATCTTGTAGCAACACAATTTGATTTAATTAATAGTTCTATTGGAGGTTATGTTTATGATTCAAAGAACAATAAATATTTTAAACAGACAAATAACGTATGGACTTCTACAGATGGATTAGTACAACTTAGTTCTCATAGCTCTGGAAGGAATATTTTTACAAGTTTAAATGCTAATACAAAATACTATTTGTACACTAATGATTGTACGAGCTCTACTTGTTATGGTAGTTCAAGTAATAATTACTTTGCAGGTTCAAAAGAAGATAATATGTATGTTTTTGATTATGTAAGTGCAGGTAATAATAAAAACAATTTAGCTGATGCTACTCATCATTTAAATATAGAAGCAGTATACAATAGTGGAGATAATGGTGCTCTTGTTGGAAATGATATATATGTAAAAAGATTTGACACTTTAGGAAGAGTAGTTTATTATAAATCAACTGATGGATATTATTATACTAAAAATGGAGTATTGATTCCTAATGTATTAGCCCCTCGTTATGGCACTGTAGTAAGTTTACCTCCAGGTTATGATGCCTCAACGGTTATTTTTTCAGGGAACGATATTCTTCTTGCTAATAGAACAGAAGCTACAAATTGGATTACGGCTCCTGCTGATGCTGGAATAAAAATTGGCGGAGTGAATTACGTTCATAAAGTTAGTTCGGGAAAAGACTTCTGGACAAATAATGGTTCTGGAGATGGACAAGCTAATGCTACGGAGATATTTACGCGAGGGTCAAGAAGTATGCTTCCTACGGTCACTCATTCTCTAACTGCAATCACAAAAGAAGTAGGAACAGAAGCTAATTATACTACTACGGGATTATCAGCAACTGTTGATTCATCATTTAAACAATGGTTCTATGCTACTTCAGGTACAAGAACAAGTAACCTTTTAGATGCAGTACTAATTACTTCAAATCCATACAGAACATCAAACAGTTTAGCTAATACTGTAGGGTATGCTATGTGGGGAAGTAACCTAATGTACAAGAGTGGTATCGTATGGAAATATTCTTCAAATAATGCTAATTATAATCCTTGTGTAGCACCATATAATGATGGAACAAATTATAGTAACTTAACTTGTAAAGAAAACTATACTTATGATAGTGGATGGACACATCAAGATAGATATACATATGCTTCAGATTCTGGGTCTGATGAAAGTGGAGCCAATGGTCTTAGCATATATTGGGCTAAGAAATATATTGGTTCTAGTTCTGGTGTATACAATGGTGGATATATATATTCTGTAGGAAGCTTTATTAAAGATATTGCTTGTTGTGGTTCATGGGATAAACAGTATTATGTAAAACGGACTCAAGCAAGAACAAGATATAAAAACTTTAAAGACTATTAAAAAAAGAAGAAGATTAAATTTATGATAAGTCTAAATTAAGGGTTTAAAATGAAAAAAACTATTTATCAAATCATAATTGTTATATTAATTACATCTCTAGGATATATTTTATATCAACTAAATACAGAATCGGAAACTTCGGTTTCCGAAATTAAAAAAGAAAAGAAAATAGAAAAAAGTATTTTAGATATAAGAGAAAAAAAGAAGAATATTATTACTAATTATAAATCAAAAGAGATAGATGTTAAAAATTTAGATGATAAATTATTTTTATTGAATACAAAACTAGAAGAAACAAATAATATGTTAGAAAAAGAGAATATTATAAAAAACAGTAAATCTATAAAAGAAAAAGAAATTGAAGAACTCAAAAAAGAAATCCAAAAAGTTCGAGAGAATATAGAGGATAAAAAATGAGACTATTAAAAATATTAATAATAGTTTGTCTTTTTTTTAAAGTATTATTTGCTTCATCAATTGTTGGAACAACAAAAGGTAAAATTAGTGTAAATCAAGGAAATATGAATTTTGTTCTTCCTTTGACTTTACCAAATGGGGTAAAAAATCTTAGTCCAAATCTTTCTATAAAATATAACTCTTCATCTAATAATGTTGGGAAATTGGGTCTAGGTTTTAAGTTATCGGGATTTTCTTCTATATCAGTATGTAATGAATATACGAAAAAAGATATTGCTAATCTTTCGAGAGATTTTAATTATTGTTTAAATGGACAGAAATTAATTACTGTAAATCCTTCAGATACTTATGGAGGGAATAATGTTGAATATAAAACTGAGATAAATAACTATACTAAAATAATATCTTATTCTCAAGACTCAAAAACTACTAACTGGAAACTATTTACTAAAAATGGATTAGTCTACGAGTATGGATTATCAGTTAACTCTACTAAAAAAGATAAGAATGGTGATATAAAACTTTTTAAAAGAAATAAAATAATAGATATCTTAGGAAATGAAATAAATTATATATATGATGCTTCTGGATATATTGAAAGTATAACTTACTCGAATAATAAAATTGATTTTTTATATGAAGATAATGATGTAAGTATTTCTAAATACTATAAAGGTATAGAAACAATATATGATAAAAGATTAAAGTCAATATCTATAAAAATAGATAATGAAGAGATTTCTTCTTATAATCTTTTTTATAAAATAAATACTTTTAATAATAAATTAATAAAAATAGAAAATTGTCTAAGTGGAGAATGTTTAAAACCATTAGAATTTACTTGGGAAGAAAAAAATGAAAATGAAACATCATATTTTGATGAAAAAAGCTTTACAACAACAAAGAATTTTGGAACAAAAAATGATACATATGAAGCAATCTCAGGGGATTTTAACGCAGATGGATTAACAGATATTGTAAGATATACAAATAATCAAATATATACGTTATTTGCAAAAGAAGATAGTACTTATACTCAAAAACTTTTTACTACAACAAAAAATTATGGGATTAAAAATGATACATATTCAATTTTAAATATAGATCATAATGGAGATGGCTTAACAGATATTATTAGATACACAAATAATAAAATATATACATTATTATCAAATGGAGATGGAACATATACGGAAAAAAATGTTTTTACTACAACAAAAAATTTTTCAGAGGTTTTTACTTCTTATTATTCAACAAGTGGTGATTATAATGGAGATGGATTAATAGATATAATAAGATATACAAACAATGAAATATATACTTTTTTATCAAATGGTGATGGAACATACCAAGAGATTTTATCTTCTTCTCCTAAAGATTTTGGAGTAAAAAATGATACTTATTTTTTGTCAATTGGCGATTATGATGGTAATGGATTAAGTGATATTATTAGATATACAAATAATGAGATTTATTTATTATTATCAAAAGGTAATGGAAAGTTTACTCAGAAAAAATATACTACATCTACGAACTTTGGAATTAAAAATGATACTTATGAATCTCTTATAGGAGATTTTAATTCAGATGGTTTAACTGACCTTATCCGATATACAAATAAAAAAACTTATATACTTTTTTCAAAAGGTGATGGAACCTTTGTTGAAATACTTTTTACTTCTTCAAAAGATTTTGGAACAAAAGATGATACGTATAAATCACTTATAGGTGATTATAATGGAGATGGATTAGACGATATCATTCGATATAAAAATAAAGAAGTATATATATTCTTTTCAAAAGGTGATGGAACATTTAATGAAAAAAACTATACGACAGAAACTAATTTTGGACTAAAAAATGATACATATGGATCTTTTTTTGGAGAGTTTACTGGTGATGGAATTGATGATTATATAAGATATAATACAAATAAAATATATACTATAAAAGGACTTGATAAGCGAAATATAATTACAAATATATCAAATAGTACAGACCAAAATACTTCAATAGTATATTCTGATTTAAATGATAGTGATATTTACACTCCAGATACTAACTCTTTATACCCAAATATAGATATAAAAGGGTCATCTAAAAAAATTGTAAAGTCTATAAGTATGATAGATGGAATAAGTGGCTTTAACACTTTCTCATATAAATATGAAGGTTTAAAATCAAATACTGAATACGGCGTACTTGGTTTTAGAAAAATAACTAGAATAAACGATACAAATGCAGATACTTCAGTATCTTTATATAATCAAAGTTTCCCTTTTATAGCTAGTAAAAATAAAGAAGAAAAATACGTAAATGGTATAAAAATACTAGAAGAAGAAAATACTTATGAAATAAAAACTTTTCAAAATATAAATGAAAAGATAAAAACTTTATATTTGAAAAATAAGTATATTACAAAATATGATATAAATGGTGATTTTTTATTAAAAGTAAAAGAGTCACAATCTACACCAGATATGTACGGAAATGTAAGTAGTACTAAAACAAATACCTATGATAGTTTAGATGAAACAAATTTATTTTCAAAAGAGATAATAAAAACCTTTAAAACAGCAAATGAAAATAACTGGATAGTAAATTTAGTCTCAAACATAAAAACAATATATAAAAAGCCTAATGGATTAGAGAATACTAAAGAAAATGAAACATCATATACTTATAATAGTAAAGGTTTTCTTCTTTCTGAAAAAATTATAGATGAAGATGAAAATAGAGAATTATTAAAAGAGTATGTTTACAATAGCTCTGGGAATATAATAAAACAATCAATAAGTGGAACAGATGTAGAAAAAAGAAGTGAACATTATACTTACGATAGTTTAGGTAAAAATATTATCAAAGTTGTAAATGCTTTAAATCATATTCAAACAAATATATACGATAAACAAGATAACCTTATAAAAGTAATTAGTATAAATGGCTTAGAAACTACTTGGCAATATGATACTTTAAATAGAAAGATAAAAGAAAATAGATCAGATAATACGAATACAACTTGGACATATAGTTGGGATGATTCTTTTGAAGATAGTTTATATAAAATATCAGTAAAAACTACAGGTGCTCCTGAAGTTACAACTTTCTTTGATGCAAAAAATAGAAAAATAAGAGTACAAAGGTCGGGCTTTAAAGGTGATGTTATCTTTGAAGATACATATTATGATACATTAGGTCGAGTAAGTAAAAAAAGTACTCCTCATTATGCATATGAACTTCCTAATTTTACCTATAATATTTATGATGCATTAAATAGAGTAACAAATATAAAGACACAAGGACCAAATGGAGAAAATATTGAAAAAAAGTTTATATATGATAAGTTTTTAACAAAAGAGATAGATGCTAAAGGAAATACTAAACAGATTATTTCAAATATTGTTGGACAAACAATAAAAATTATAGAGGAGGAAAATGCAACTATAGAGTATCAATATGATGCTTTAGGAAATTTAATTTCAACAAAAGATAGTAAAAATAATACAATTGAAATAAGATATGATAATCAAGGAAATAAAATTTATATAAATGATCCAGATATGGGTGAATGGATATATAAATATAATATGTTTGGAGAACTTATCTCCCAAACTGATGCAAAAGCTCAGACTACATTTTTAAAGTATGATTTTTTAGGAAGACTTATAAAAAGAGTTGAGAAAGAAGGCGAATCTTTATTTTTTTATGACATTAGTTTAAATGGGATAGGAAAAGTTTCTATTGAAAAAAATAAGGATTATAAAAAAGAGTATTTTTATGATGAGTTAGGAAGAAAAAAAGAAATAAAAGAATATATAAATAAAAAAGTATTTTCTACAAATTATGCATATAGTGAAGATGGAAAACTAAAAACTACAATTCATCCAAATGGTTTCATAGTAACAAATGAATACAACAAACAAGGATATTTAAGTGCAGTAAAATCTCCAATAAACAATGATATAAATCTATCTTATGAAAAATTAAAAGATGATATACAAAACAATTTAGATAAAAAAACAAATGCTTTTAATTCTTTAATAAATTTAAATACACAAATTGAAAAATATAGAGTAAAAGCTTTAGAGTATTATAATTTAGCAAAAAAATATGAAAATATTGATACACAAATAGAAGAACAACTTTTAAAAACAGCTAGTCTCTTAATTCAAACAGCAATTGAATTAAAAAATGATGCCCAAGTATATGAAGAAGATTATAAGTACTTTTCTAAAAGGTTGGATTATCATTTAATAAAACTTGTAAACTTTAATGATGAACAATTATACCAGTGGCTAATGGAAACTTTCTCTGCAAAATCAACAGAACAAATAACTCAAGCTTTAGCAAAACTAGATGAAGCAACAAATTCACTAAATAGTATAAATACTCAAGAGGAGTTATCTATTTATAAAGAAATAGTTTCATATTATATTCAAGAGAGTAAAACAATAATAAATGAAGCAAAATCAAATATAGAAATAGCAAGAAATTATAAAGAAAAATATAAAAATTTAAGAGATGGGGTCGATAAAGCATATCAAGGGATATTTGATAATACAGAACATAAATATTATTATAAAATTTTAGCAGCAGATGAATTTGGAAGAATTACAAAAGCTTTTCATGGAAATGGTTTAGAAACAACAAAAGAGTACAATAGAATAAATGGACAACTTCAAAGAATAAAAACAGGCTATGATGGTAACGATGACATAAGAGATATAAAATATACTTTTGATGTGCTAAATAATGTAGTTTCTAAAAATGATTTAAAACAAGATATATTTCAGAATTTTACTTTTGATAATTTAAATAGAGTGACATCTTCTTCAATTCAAAGTGATAATTTAAATGAAACTGTAAATTATACTTATAATTCTGTTGGAAATATAATGAGTAAATCAGATTTAGGTAATTATATCTACCAAAAAGCACATCAAGTGAAAAGTGCTGGAGGAATAGTATATAACTATGATGAAAATGGTAATGTTATAGAGAAAATCAAAGATAATAAAACTATAGCATTAACCTATGACTCATATAATAAACCAATAAAAATCAAAGATGATACAAATACAACAGAATTTTTCTATGCTCCAAATAGAGCTAGGTATAAAAAAATACTAAACTATGATACTACATTCTATGTAGGAAAACACTATGAAGAAGAAAATATAGCTCAAACAAAATTAGAAAAAAACTATATCTATGTAGGAGATGAGCTTGTTGCAGTACATATAGAAGAAGATGATGGAACTATAACTTTACCCCAAAATAGATATATACATAAAGATGCATTGGGTTCAGTAGATACTATTACAAATGAATCGGGAATAGTAATTCAAAGGTTAGCTTATGATGCCTTTGGAAAACGTATAGTTCAGGGATGGATTAATGATATAGATAAAAACAAACCCTTAGTAAAAAGAGGATATACTGGGCATGAACATATAGATGAATTTGAGCTTATTCATATGAATGGAAGAGTTTATGATCCTACCTTAGGCAGGTTTTTAAGTGCCGATCCAAACATACCACATCCCTTTATTAGTCAGAGTTTTAATCGATATTCATATGTAAGAAATAATCCGTTAAAATATATAGACCCAAGTGGTTATGAAGATGAAGGTGGTCTTGGCGCAGGTGCACAGGCTGATAGCCAAGCATCAGAAAATGATTCTAATCGTGGTGGAGGTTCTAATTCTAGTTCTAATTCTAATAATAATAATAATAATGATGATGATGATACTACAACAAGTTCAACAACAGAAGTCACAAAAGAAGGAGTTGTTGCACATGTTTCTATATCGGCAACTTTTACTACCAGAGATCAATCTGTTTCGGATGTTGAAAGTCCATCTGGAATGGAAACAAATGTATTTGGTAATTCTTTTAATTCAAATGGATACAGTTCTTCAGGAGATTCTGCTACAAAAGAAGCTTCTTCGAAGAAAGGTGAAGTTAATACATATGTAGGACTTCAAGGAGGTCTTCACGTAGCGGTTATAGGAATAAATTTGAGTTTTAGCCGTAACCTTCAAACGGATAAGTTTTCCTTTAATTTAACGGTGAGAGTTGGACCAGGACTTTATGCAGGATTTGGAGGGGTAGCTGCTGCAAATGCAAAAGTTACGGAGGGATTGGCAAAAGATAAATCTAAATTATCAACTTCTATTGGTATCGGTGCTGATATAGGTATTGTTGCAGCTCCTGGTTTTTCAATAGGATATGAACCTGCAACTGGAAAAGTTGGAGCAGTAGCAGCGAGAGGTTCTTATGGTTTTGGTGCTGCATTCGGATTTGATTTTGGTTTT
This sequence comes from Arcobacter sp. LA11, assembly GCF_001895145.1. NCBI lineage: Bacteria > Pseudomonadati > Campylobacterota > Epsilonproteobacteria > Campylobacterales > Arcobacteraceae > Arcobacter > Arcobacter sp. LA11. Next base: position 372,255 of record NZ_BDIR01000001.1, read on the forward strand.
GGATATGAGTTTTAAAATAAGGCGAGGGTATATTAAATGAATAATCATTTTAAAATGGGTTTTCTTATATTTGGGATACCATTTATAGTATTGATGAGTGGTTTTCTTTTACCTTTGATTTCTGAAATATTAGGAATCAATGAGACTATATTTAATAAATTAGACTATATTTTAAAGTTACTTTTACCAATTAGTATTATTATTACAATAACTATTGGAATCGAATTGGATATAAAGAAAAGAAAGAAAAATAGAAGTGCATATGTTTTTTTTTATTATATTTATATTCCATGTTTAATTTTAATGACCATTTATGCTTTTTAAAAATAGAATAAGTTTTGGACAAACTAGATAAGATATAGTTACTTTAGTCTAAACTAGAAATTTGTAATTATGATGAACTTACATATAAATGGAATAGCTTTTTGTCTGTTTTTAGTGAATAAAAGAGTAAAAGTACATAGCTATTTTTTATAATAGTTTCTTTCTTGAATACAACCATACACTAGTATATAATTATTACGATGCTAAAGAACACTGAAAACAATTAGTTATATCCTTACATGTTGCACAAGCTGGTGCAGTTCTCCCAATACAATCGTATATATATTTTTTCCATCTTACATCATCTGGTTTTGTTTTTGCAAGTGAAGTAAAATTGGCATTCATCATTCGATTCATTTCTTTTCTGCTAATAAGACTTAGGTCTGAAAATAACACCCCAGGGGTTGAACCTCCACTAATTCAACCTCTTCCCCCTTCAATTTCTAAATACTCTTAGAAATAAATCTATACCCAACACCTCTAATATTTACAATCATTCCATTTTTTAATTTTTTTTGTAGTTTATGAATCATACTTCTCATACTGACTGCTTCCATCTCTTTATTATCCCATACGTATTCGTGAATCATTTCTGAAGTGACTGTTTTATCTAGATTGTTTATAAAAAGAGTTAGAAGAAGTTTTTCTTTTTGGGTTAGTGTTATTTCGTGGTCGTGTTTGTATAAAGTTTGGTCTTTCATATGAAAATTAAATCCAAAACCTAAATCAATGATATCCTTATCTATATCATTTTGAAGGATTGTCTTGATATGATATTTTATATGTAAAATAAGCTCTTCTAATTCAAAAGGTTTTTTTAGATAATCATTACAACCCAAATCATATGCCTTTGATATATTGTCAATATCAAGTTGGGCACTTACGATAATTACTGGTAAGTCAATATATATTTTTCTTATCTCTTTTAGTACATCATGTCCGTTGAATCCTGGAACATTTATATCTAGAATATATAAATCATATTGGGTATTTAAAACTTGGGTCATTGCGTCATAGCCATCTTCTGAGCTAGTAACAAAAAAACCTCTTTTTTCTAAGGCATCAGTAATTAATCTATTTAATGAATAATCATCTTCTAGTAAGAATATTTTCATAATTCTCTTTTCTCAATTGAATTTATATCAAAAGTAAATGTAGTTCCTATGTTCTTTTCACTTTCAACTTCTATTTTTATATTATATTTATCACAAATCTCTTTTACTATATTTAATCCTAAACCTAATCCCATTTTTTTATTTGATTGTTGATAGTATGCTTCAAATATCAAGTCTGTATCTTCTAATCCTATTCCAAAGTCTTGTATTGAAATAATAGTCTTTTCATCTTCTATTCCAAAAAATATAATGATTTCAGAAGATTCTTTACTATATTTTATTGCATTGCTAATTGTATTATCAATGACTCTTTCTAATTCATACTTATTGATGAATACTTCAATATCTTCATTATATTCAAGATGAATATGAATATCTTTTGTATTTGCTAGTTCATCAAAAAAGATAACTCTTGAGCTAATAAAACTTAGTAGATTTATTTTTGAGATTTTGTATTCACGGCTCTCTTTTTTTATTTTGTAAGATAAATCTCCATATATAGAAGAAAGAGTTTTTGTAGAGGCTTTTATAGCTTCTATTTGTTTTGAGGGTCCAGTGTTTTGTTCGATTAGTTCAGTATTTAAAGAGATAATAGAAACTGGAGTATTCATTTCATGCATGATTTTTTTCACAAATAAATCTTGTTGTTCAAGTAAGTTTGCGATTGTTAGTTTACTTTCATAAATATCAAGTTGAGTTTTTACTCTAGCAAGTATCTCTTTTGGTTCAAAGGGTTTTGTAATATAATCGACTCCACCTTCTTCAAAGGCTCTTACTTTATCTTCTATATTATCTAGTGCAGAAATAAATATAATAGGAATATCTTTAAGTTCTTTCTCTTTTTTAATTAAGGCACATAATTCATAACCATCTATATCTGGCATTTTTATATCTAGTAAAATAAGGTCAGGTATATTTACTTTTGCAGCTTTCAATGCCATCAAGCCATGAGTAGTTGCTCTTATATCATAACTTTGATTTTTTAGTATTTTATCTAAGTATTGAAGATTCTCAATTTTATCATCAACTATTAATATAGTATATTTTTTATTCATTTTATTTTTATTTATACTCTTGTTTTTAGTTATTATAACTTAAAAAATAAGAAAGAAAATAGACAACCTGTATGAAACTTAAACAGTTATTTATCCTTTTATTGATTGTTAACAGTATGGCATTGACAAGTGTGGTATTTATTTTAAGTGAATACCAAAATGCTATCAAACACCTAGAAAACGCCTACATCATGCAACATCGTTCTTTAGTTTTAGCCGATGAGTTAAGACAAAGTTCTGATGATCTAACTCGAATGGCAAGAACATATGTTATTACTGATGATGAGATGTTTAAAGAACAGTTTCATAAAGTCTTAGATATTAGAAATGGGAAAGAAGCAAGACCAAAACATTACAATCGTATTTATTGGGATTTTTTTACTTTAAAAGGATCTGTACCAATTTTAGATGGTGAAAAAATACCCTTAAAAACTCTTATGAAAGAAGCTGGGTTCCCAGAAGAAGAACTTGCTTTACTTTATAAATCACAAAAGGAATCAGATGATTTAACAAATCTTGAATCTAAGGCTATGAATGCAATAAAAGGTATTTTTCAAGATGGCGAAGGAAATTTTACTGTTGTTTCAAAACCTGATTTTAAATTAGCTAGAGAGATTATGCACTCTGATGAATATCATAGGGCAAAGATAGCTATTATGAAGCCCTTAAATGAGTTTTATCAAGCATTTGAGAGTAGAACGCAAAAGAGAGTAAATGAAGCCCATACTACAGTAAAAAAGATGGAATCATATTTGAGTATTGCTGTTTTATTTTTAGTAGTTCTTTTTGTGTTTTCTTTTATATTTATTATTTTATATAGAATTATTCACCCTTTAGAACTGTTAAATAAAGGTATGTTAAGCCTTGCAAAAAATGACATGGATATAGTTTTACCTCAAAAGGTTTTTATGGATGAAGTATCTGAAATGATTGGAGCTGTGCAAGTCTTTAAAGATAATGCAATTCAACTTATATCTTCTCAAGAGCAAAACAAAAGATTGTTAGACCTTGCAGGGGAAGGAATTTTTGGTTTAGATTCAAGAGGAAGATTTATTTTTGTAAATCCTACCGCCTCAAAACTTTTAGGATACTCTTCTGAAGAGTTAATAGGTCAGTATATAAATAAAACAATAGGAAAACATCTTTATAAAAAAACAGCTCAACAAAGAGAACGTCTAATGTTAGTTTCTAAAGAAGAACAAACCTTTCTTTCAAAAAAAGGATTAGAATTTCCTATTGATTATGTAAGTACTCCAATTTTCAATAATAAAGAACTTCTAGAAGGTTCAGTTGTTGTTTTTTCTGATATTACAAAAAGAAAGAAACATGAAGATGAGTTAAAAAAAGCAACGCTTGAAGCGCAAAAAGCAAATCTTTCTAAATCAGTTTTCCTTACAAATATGTCCCATGAATTAAGAACACCACTAAATGCTATTTTAGGGTTTGCAACACTTCTAAAAAAATCAACAACTTTAAATGAAGTAGAGAAACAAAATCTTCAAACTATTAGAAATAGTGGAGAGCATTTATTATCAATAATAAATGAGATATTGGAGTTTGCAAAGATTGAGGCTGGAAAAATATCTATAAATCCAATTTCATCAAATTTACACAATTTACTTAGAGAGATTGAGTCAATGTTTATTGAAAGATGTATGGATAAAAATTTAGATTTTACTTTTAATATAGAAGAAGATGTTCCTAAGTATGTTAAATGTGATGAAAAAAGAGTAAGACAGATTTTTATTAATATTTTAGGAAATTCACTAAAGTTTACAAATTCTGGAAAAATAGAAATAAAAATAAAGTATGCAAAAAATAGACTTAAAATCAAGATAAAAGATACTGGTATAGGAATGACTAAAAAAGCAAAAGAGTTAGTATTTAAGCCTTTTGAACAAGTAGGAGAGTTAAAGCATAAACAAAAAGGAACAGGATTAGGTCTTGCTATTACAAAAGAATTAATAGAAAAGATGAATGGAAAAATCTCTTTTACATCTAAAGAAAATATTGGGACAACATTTAATTTTGAGATAGAGATTCAGACCGTTGATGCCTTTGAAGATAAGTTTACTGAAGAAAAACATGAAAATATTTTAGTATCTAAAAAATCGTATGATTATAAAGTTTTAGTTGCTGATGATATTAAAATAAATAGAGATCTATTAGTACAACTTTTAGATACGTACAATTTAAAAACTTACGAAGTAAAAGATGGCTTAGAGGTTTTAGAGTGTTGTAAAACAGATGATTTTGATTTGATTTTTATGGATATTCTTATGCCAAATCTTAATGGCTTAGAAACTATAAAAGAGTTGAAGAAAAATGATAAATATAAAGGTATTCCAATTGTCGCGATTTCTGCAAATGTCTTTGAAGATGATAAACAAAAAGCTTTAGAATCAGGAGCAGATGATTTTCTTACTAAGCCTTTTAAAGAAAAAGATATTATTAATACTCTTGAAGAGTATTTAGATATGTCTTTTACCTATCTTGATGAAGAAGAGCCTGAAGATATATTTTATGAAATGTCAGAACAAACTATAAAAGAAATTGTAAATGCAGCAGCATCTTTAAATACAAATTTAATTCTTGAGATATTAAAAAAAGAAAATATTCAAGCTTCTATAAAAAGAAAAATAGAAAAACTACTTTTAGAATATAAATTTGATGAAGTCATTAATCTAATTTCAAATAACAGGTAGTTTGTATACTTAGTATACAGAATATTTTTAATCATCTAAAAAAAACAACACTAAAGCAACACAACTTTCTTATACTGCATTTAAGAAAATATCAAAATATATTGATATTAAAAATTATAGGAGAGAGTACAAATGAAAAAGTTTTTAGCTAAATCATTATCTGCTGCTGCAATTGTTGCTATGGCTACTGTTGCAAATGCTGCGGATACAATCAAAGTTGGTGTTTTACACTCATTATCTGGAACTATGGCAATTTCAGAAACTACATTAAAAGATACAGTTTTAATGTTAATTGATGAGCAAAATAAAAAAGGTGGGGTTTTAGGAAAAAAATTAGAACCTGTAGTTGTTGACCCTGCGTCAAACTGGCCTTTATTTGCTGAAAAAATGAGAGGTCTTTTAACAAAAGATAAAGTTGATGTAACATTTGGTTGTTGGACATCAGTATCTAGAAAATCTGTTCTTCCAGTTATTGAAGAATTAAATGGATTACTGTTTTACCCAGTTCAATATGAAGGTGAAGAGTCTTCTAAAAATGTATTCTACACAGGTGCATCACCAAACCAACAAGCTATTCCAGCAGTTGATTACTTAATGAATGAAATTGGTGTTAAAAGATGGGTTTTAGCTGGTACTGATTACGTTTATCCAAGAACAACTAATAAAATCTTAGAGTCTTACTTAAAGGCTAAAGGTGTTGCTGCTGAAGATATTATGATTAACTATACTCCATTTGGTCACTCTGATTGGCAATCAATTGTTTCAGATGTTAAGAAGTTTGGATCTGCAGGTAAGAAAACTGCAGTTGTTTCTACAATCAATGGTGATGCAAACGTTCCTTTCTATAAAGAATTAGGTAACCAAGGTATTTCAGCTGAAGATATTCCTGTTGTTGCGTTCTCTGTTGGAGAAGAAGAGTTATCAGGTTTAGATACTAAACCTCTAGTTGGTCATTTAGCTGCGTGGAATTACTTCCAAAGTGCAGAAGCTGACGTAAATGATGAGTTTATTAAATCTTGGAAAGCATATACTAAAAATCCTAAAAGAGTTACAAATGACCCTATGGAAGCTACGTATATTGGATTTAAATTATGGGTAAAAGCTGTTGAAAAAGCTGGTACTACTGATGTTGATGCTGTAAGTGATGCAATCATTGGTCTTGAAGTTCCAAACTTAACAGGTGGAACTGCAAAGATGCTTAAAAATCACCACTTAACAAAACCAGTACTTATTGGAGAAATTCAAGAAGATGGTCAATTTGAAACAGTATGGCAAACAGAAGGTGAAGTTGCTGGAGATGCATGGTCTGATTTCTTACCATCATCAAAAGATACAATCTCTGATTGGACTAAACCAGTTAATTGTGGTAACTACAACACTGTAACAAAAAAGTGTTCTGGTCAAAACTACTAATTAAAACTTACAAAATAGAAGAGGAGAAGTATCACTTCTTCTCTTTATCTAAATTTAACTCAGGATTATTAAATGAAATCGAACTTTTTAAAAATAATCTTTCTTAATTTATTATTCATCTCATCACTTTTTGCAGATAGTTTTGAAGAAGATATTAACAAATTAAAAACTAATAGTTTAAAAACTAAACAAGTTGTTGTTAATGAAATTACAGAAAAATATATTACCGATGAACGAACAAATATACTTTTATCTAAGATGATAAAAGGTGAACTTTTTTATACAAAAGATACAGGAATTTTTGTTGTATTAGAAAAAAAAGATGGAAGTATCTATCATACTAAAACTTTTTTAGATAATGAAACACTTGAACCTATGAAGAAATCAAAGTTTAAAAAAGTAAAAACAAACAATAAATTAAGAAGTATTATTAAGACAAAAATTGCCCAAATGAACTTATTCTCTGAAAATGTAGAAAAAAGATTAAGTTCGGCAAAAAATATCTTACTAAATGTATCAACTGAATTTGAACCAATTATAAATAAAGCTTTAAAAATAGAGAAAGATTCTTCTGTAAAAAATAAATTATTAGAAGCAAAGACTATTTTAGATGCACAAAATTTAACAGGTAAAGAACAGATAAAAGCAGTAAGAGAGTTAAGTGATTTTATCTCTTCAAAATCTCTTTCTACACTAAAAGAAATCTCAGTGGATAATAGTAGTTCAGAAGAACTAAAAAAAGTAGCTTTAAAGTCAATATCTTCAGTAGAGACTACAAGGTCTTATTATGCAGTTGCAGAAAAAGCATTCTTTGGTCTTAGTATGGGTTCTGTTTTATTACTTGCAGCAATTGGTCTAGCAATTACTTTTGGTGTTATGAAAGTAATTAATATGGCTCATGGTGAAATGATGATGATTGGAGCATATACTACTTACACCTTACAACAAATTATGCCAGGACTTATTGAGTATTCAATTATTTTAGCAATTCCTGCTGCATTTATAGTAAGTGGTATGGTTGGAATTATTATTGAAAGACTAGTGATAAGACATTTATATGGAAGACCGCTTGAAACTTTACTTGCAACATTTGGGATTAGTTTAATCTTACAACAAATAGTTAGAACCATCTATTCTCCTTTAAATCAAGAAGTTAAAACGCCTTCTTGGATGAGTGGGGCACTAGAGATTAATAGTGCACTGTCTTTAACATATAATAGACTATATATTATTATTTTTGCACTTATTGTATTTGTTGGCATCTTATTACTTTTAAATAAAACATCATTAGGACTTAAAGTACGTGCTGTAACACAAAATAGACAAATGGCACAAGCAATGGGAATAAAAACTTCATGGATAGATGCAATGACATTTGGCTTGGGTTCTGGGATTGCTGGGATTGCTGGTGTTGCCTTATCTCAACTTACAAATGTAGGTCCAAATCTTGGACAAGCTTATATTGTAGATAGTTTTATGGTTGTAGTATTTGGTGGAGTAGGTAATTTATGGGGAACACTTATTGGAGCAATTACACTTGGTGAGATTAATAAGTTTATCGAACCAGTTGCAGGAGCAGTTCTTGCAAAAGTAATCATACTTGTATTTATCATTTTATTTATACAAAAAAGACCTAGAGGATTATTCCCTCAAAAAGGTCGAGATGCACAGGATTAAAAGATGAAAAAAATAGAAAATACAAAAAGAAAACCAATTTTATTACAGATTTTAGAAAAAGACAAAGGAGGTAAAATAGTTTTATCTATTTTAGCTTTTGTTGTTGCATATGTTTCATTTGCAAACCTTTTTATTAGTCCTGATTCGGCCTTTTATATTTCTACATATACAGTAACACTTTTAGGAAAGTACTTAGCCTTTGCATTACTTGCCCTTGCACTTGATTTAGTATGGGGATATATTGGAATATTAAGCCTTGGTCATGGAGCATTTTTTGCTCTTGGTGGATATGCAATGGGTATGTATCTTATGCGTCAAATTGGTGATAGAGGAGTTTATGGAAATGCTGAACTTCCAGACTTTATGGTATTTATGAATTTAAAAGAGTTACCGTGGTTTTGGTATGGTTTTGATAATCCTATCTTTGCATTAGTTATGATTATGTTTATACCTGCTGTTCTTGCTTTTGTTTTTGGTTACTTAGCATTTAGATCAAGAGTAACTGGTGTTTATCTTTCAATTATAACTCAAGCTATGACTTATGCACTTATGTTAGCATTTTTTAGAAATGACATGGGATTTGGTGGGAATAATGGACTTACAGATTTTAAAGATTTATTAGGCTTTGATTTATCTGCTGATAGTACAAGAATTGCTTTACTTATTACCTCCTTTTTAACTTTATTGATTGGATATTTAGTTGCAAGGTTTATTATGAATTCTAGACTTGGACGTGTTTGTATTGCAATACGTGATGGTGAAAGTCGTACAAGATTTATTGGATATAGAGTAGAACAATATAAACTGTTTATTTTTGTAGTATCAGCTGCAATGGCTGGAGTTGCAGGAGCTTTATATGTACCACAAGTTGGGATTATTAATCCTGGAGTATTTTCTCCATTATTTTCAATTGAGCTTGTTATTTGGGTTGCAATAGGAGGAAGAGGTACTTTATATGGAGCTATTGTAGGAGCATTTATTGTAAATTATGCAAGTACATATTTTACATCTGCATTACCAGAGGTTTGGTTGTATGCACTTGGAGGATTATTTGTATTTGTAACACTATTTTTACCAAAAGGTGTTGTAGGGTTAATTTCAAAAATTAGCGTAAGTATGAAAAGAAAAGAGAAAGAAGAGGTTCAAAATGTTACTGCTTAAACATGAAAATGAAGAGAATATTGGTGAACTAAAACGTGGTGATAGAATCCTTTATCTTGATGATGTAACAGTTAGTTTTGATGGGTTTAAAGCTTTAAATTCTTTGTCTTTACATATTGAATATGAAGAATTAAGATGTATCATTGGTGCAAATGGTGCAGGAAAATCAACTATGATGGATGTAATTACAGGTAAAACTAGACCAGACCATGGACATGTTGTATTTGGTCAAGCTGTTGATTTACTTCAAATGGATGAACCAAGTATTGCTGAAGTTGGAATTGGAAGAAAATTTCAAAAACCTACTGTATTTGAAGGTCATAGTGTATTTGAAAACTTAGAACTAGCAATGAAAGATGATAAAAGATTTTTTAAAACACTATTTGCAAAAATGAGTGTTGAGCAAAAAGATAAAATTGAACAAACTATGAATCTAATTGGATTAAAAGATTTTTATAAAACAGAAGCTGGAATTTTATCTCATGGTCAAAAACAGTGGTTAGAAATTGGAATGCTTTTAATGCAAGACCCTAAACTACTATTAGTAGATGAGCCAGTTGCTGGAATGACGCCAGGTGAAGTTGAAAAAACAGGTCAAATTTTGACAGACCTCTCAAAAAATCATTCTGTTGTAGTAGTTGAACATGATATGGAATTTATTAGAAGTATTGCAAAAAAGGTAACCGTTTTACATGAAGGTTCAGTTTTAGCAGAAGGTTCTATGAAAGATGTTCAAGAGAATGAAAAAGTAAGAAAAGTGTACTTAGGTGAATAAAAGGCAAACTCGTTTGCCCCTTTAGGGTTTTGTTCACTTTTAACAATTTTTTATAAATTGTGCTAAAAAGTGTAAAAGATATATATGTCCCTTTTAAGTTGGGACAATTTAAAAGGAAACTAATGATAGAGGTAAAGAATATAAACCAATTTTATGGTCAAAGTCATACTCTTTGGGATTTGAGTTTAGAGATTAAGACTGCAAGATGTACTTGTCTTATGGGAAGAAATGGTGTTGGTAAAACAACATTAACAAAGGCAATTATGGGATTAGTTCCTATTAAAGATGGTGAAATTATATTTGAAGAAAATGATATTTCTAAACTAGGAAGTGAGAAAAGAGCCTCTCTTGGTATTGGGTATGTTCCACAAGGAAGAGAGATATTTTCACAACTTACAGTAAGAGAAAATCTTGAGATAGGATTACTCGGAAATAGAAATGGTCTAAAGCATGTACCTGATAAGATATATGAATTGTTTCCAGTTTTAAAAGAGATGTTAAAAAGAAAAGGTGGTGACCTCTCAGGTGGTCAGCAACAGCAGTTGGCTATTGCTAGAGCTTTGTGTTTAGAACCAAAGATATTGATACTTGATGAGCCATCTGAAGGGATTCAGCCAAACATCGTACAACAAATTGGAAAGGTAATAGACTATCTTACTAAAGAGGAGAAAATTACTGTAATACTAGTTGAACAAAAGTTACCATTTGCAAGAAAACATGGAGATGACTTTTTCTTAATTGAAAGAGGAAGAGTTGTAGCAAATGGAGAAATTGAAGAACTAAATGATGAAATAGTAGAACAGTATTTATCAGTATAAATGAGTATATCTTTTGATTTTAAAAACAATATCTTTTCATTAAATAGGCTAAATCTTCCTAGTCGTTACTACTATTTTAACGACAGTGAAAACTATATAAAACTTTTAAGTATAGGTGAGGGAATTTTTCCTAAAGATAGGCTAAAAACTAATATTGAATTAGTAGATTCATCTTGTATTGTAACGACTGAATCTGCAACAAAAGTCTATCCTTCAAAAAAAGAGTTTGGAATAAACTATATAAATATAAATCTTTTAAATTCAAACTTCGAGTTTTTAAATGATGAACTTATTTTATATAAGGATTCAAAACTTTTACAAATACTAAGAGTAAAAGCAGATGAAAACTCAACTTTTTTTTATAGTGATATTTTGACACAAGGAAGATCTTATGAGCATTTTGATTTTGATTCTATGCTTGTAAGAAATAAATTTTATATAAAAAAAGAGTTGGAATATTTTGAAAACTTTGAAGTTGAGGGTTCTGAGCTTAAAAACTATATTAAAAGACATAAGAATAAAAACTATATTTATTTGAAAATCTATATAAAAACTAAACAAAATGGTCATTTTTTAAACACCCTGCATAAAGCCGGATTTGACTCATTTTGTTATACTAAAAATAAAGAGATGATAATAGGTTCTATTAGTTCAGAGAATATGATAACAATCAAAAAAAAGCAAAAAGAACTTTGGAGTCTTTATAGAAAAGAACTAGAAAAAAAAGAGTTCAATCTAGGAAAACAATAATTTAAAAAGAGAGGTTACTATCAATGTTTTTAACAAATCGTGAGCAAGAAAAATTGATGATTTATACTGCTTCAAAACTTGCCTTAGAGCGGAAAGAGAGAGGTTTAAAACTTAACTTCCCAGAAGCTGTTTCTGTTATTAGTTCATTTATACTTGAGGGTGCTAGAGATGGTAGAAGTGTTAGTGAACTTATGGTTAGTGCCACAAAAGTTTTAAAAGCTGATGATGTTATGCCTGGTGTTGCATCTATGATGCATATGGTTCAAACAGAGGCTACTTTTGATGATGGAACAAAACTTGTAACTGTTCATAATCCAATTGCTCTAAGTTCTGATGATAATATTCCAGGAGAATACTTTATTGATGAAGGTGAGGTAGAATTAAACGTAGGAAATGAAAGTATCACTGTAGAAATTGAAAATATAGGAGATAGACCAATACAAGTAGGTTCTCACTATCACTTTTTTGAAACAAATGCTTTTTTAGAGTTTGATAGAAAAAAAGCTTATGGAAAAAGATTAAATATAGCATCTGGAACTTCTGTAAGATTTGAGCCAGGTAGTAAAAAAGAGATTGAACTTGTAGATTTTAAAGGTAAAAGATATATTGCTGGATTTAATGGTTTAGTAAATGGATATTTAGATGAAGAAGAAACAAAAGAAAAAGCCATGCAGAATCTAGAAATTTTTTTAGGGAGTAGGTCATGAGAATATCAAAACAAAAATATGCTTCAATGTATGGACCAACTACAAATGATAGATTTAGATTAGCGGATACTTCTTTAATTGCTAAGATTGAAAAAGATTTTACAACATATGGTGAAGAGAGTAAATTTGGTGGTGGAAAAACTATTAGAGATGGTATGAGTCAATCTCCACTTGCTGTTGATGTTGCTGATTTGATTATTACAAATGCAATAATTATTGATTATACAGGTATTTACAAAGCTGATATTGGAATTAAAAATGGAAAAATATCTGCTATAGGTAAAAGTGGAAATCCATATAATTGTGATGGTATAACTGAAGGCTTAGAGATAGGGGCAAATACTGAAATACTTTCAGCAGAAGGGAAGATAATCACTGCTGGTGGTATTGATGCACATATTCATTTTATAAGTCCTGGACAAATAGATGAAGCCTTAGCAAGTGGAGTAACTACTATGATTGGTGGAGGAACTGGACCAAATACTGGTACAAATGCAACAACTTGTACTCCAGGTGAATTTCATATTCATAAGATGATGCAATCTGTTGATGATTTACCTTTAAATTTTGGATTTATGGGAAAAGGAAATAGTTCAAATTATGAAGCTTTAAAAGTACAAGTTGAAGCTGGAGCTATGGGTCTTAAACTTCATGAAGATTGGGGTACAACACCAAATGCTGTAGATACTTGTCTAAAAGTTGCAGATGATTTAGATGTACAAGTTGCTATTCATACAGATACTTTAAATGAATCAGGTTTTGTAGATAATACAGTAAATGCTTTTGGTGGGAGAACTATTCATACTTTCCATAGTGAAGGAGCAGGTGGTGGACATGCCCCTGATATTATGAAAGTTGCAGGATTAGAAAATATTTTACCATCAAGTACAAATCCAACACTTCCATATACAAAAAACACTATTGAAGAACACCTTGATATGCTTATGGTTTGTCATCATTTAAGTCCAAAGATTCCAGAAGATGTAAGTTTTGCTGAGTCAAGAATTAGAGGTAAAACTATTGCAGCAGAAGATGTACTTCATGATATAGGTGCTATATCAATGACAAGTTCAGATTCACAAGCTATGGGTAGAGTTGGTGAAGTAGTAATAAGAACTTGGCAAGTTGCAGACTCTATGAAAAAACAGCGTGGTGCATTAGACCTTGACAATGAAAAAGATGATAATGAAAGAATTAAAAGATATATTGCAAAATATACTATAAACCCTGCTATTGCTTGTGGTATTGATGAACATGTTGGAAGCGTAGAAGTTGGGAAAATGGCTGACTTAGTTTTATGGACTCCAGCATTCTTTGGAGTGAAACCTGAGATTATCATAAAAGGTGGTTTTATAGCCTTATCTATGATGGGTGATTCAAATGCATCTATTCCAACACCAGAACCAAACATGTATAGACCAATGTTTGGAAGTTTAGGAAAAGCAGCTGCAAAAACTAGTGCTATTTTTGTATCACAAACTTCAATTGATTGTGGAGTTGAAAATAAACTTGATATAAATAAAGAGATATTGGCAGTTAAAAATACAAGAAATATTACAAAAAGAGATATGAGGTTAAATGATTTTATTGGGGATATTGAAGTTGACCCTGAAACATATGATGTAAAAGTAAATGGCGAGATTATCGAATCACATTATATGACGGAACTTCCTATGGCTAAAAAATATTTCTTATTTTAGGATGAAAGAGTGATTAAAAAAGTAGTTGAAATAAAAAAAGATTTAGAGTGTGAAGATAGTGTTGAACTTGATTGGTTTGATATGCAAAAACCAAACTTGTCAGCTATTACAAAAGAGGGTGTAGAATTTATTGTAAAAGCGAAATATACTCATCTTCATGAAAATGATATTTTAGAGTGTGAAGATGGATATAAAATAAAAGTTTTAAAATCAGAAGATAGTATTTATACTTTAACTTTTAGTGACCATGTTACATTTGCAAGAATTGCATATGAGATAGGAAATCGACACCAACCTGTATGTATAGAAGATTATAAAATCACAATACTAGAGGATATATCAACAGCAGATATTATAAAGTCCTGTGAATCAATAAATAATGTTGAAGTTAAAAAGAGTAAAGGCCTTTTCAAACCAAATGGAAATGCTCATCACTCTCATTAAGAAGAAAAATGAATAATACAAAAGCACTTAGTAGATTTATACAGATACTTGATGGAGTATTTCCTTCTGGTGCCTTTGTTCACTCTTTTGGATTAGAACCACATATTGTTTTAGATGTTGTAAATGATAAAGATAGTTTAAAACAATTTCTTGAAAATATAATTGTAGACCAATATCAAAACCTTGAATTTGTAGTTGTTAAAAAAGTATTTAAACTTTTAGAGGAAAAAAAATTAAAATTTATCTTAAAAGAAGATATGAAATATGCTTCAATGCTGAGCTTTGAATATGCAAAAGCCTCTAAAGACTTAGGTGAAAATTATTTAAAACATATTGGGTTTGATATTAAAAAAAAGATTATACAAAACTATTTTGATGAGGTGAAATCTAAAAATAGCGTAGGAAATGAACTTTTTATTCTAAGTTCATATGCATATGAGTTAGATTTAGATATAGATACTTTTTTACTTTTATGGTGTAAAAAGTCTTTGATAAATATTGCAAGTGCAAGTCTAAAAATATCAAGAATAAAACCTTCCGAAATACAGCAGATTTTATTTGAATTTGATGAGATAATAGAAGAATCTATAAAAAATAGTTCCAAAAAGATGAGTAATTTTAATCCTCTGTTTGAAGAGGTAATTTTCTCGCATTTAAATTTAGAACCAAAAATGTTTGTAACATAGAATATAGGAAAAGAAATGAGTATAAAAATAGGAATAGCAGGACCAGTAGGAAGTGGAAAGACTTCTATAATAGAAAAACTAACAAATATGTTAAAAGATAAATATACACTTGGAATAGTTACAAATGATATATATACAACAGAAGATGCTAATTATCTAAAAAGTAAACTTGAACTTAATAGTGAACAAATCATAGGTGTTGAAACAGGTGGTTGTCCTCATACAGCTATTAGAGATGATATTTCAATGAATCAAAAAGCAGTAGAAGAGCTTGAAGAAAAATTCAACCCTGATATTATATTTGTAGAAAGTGGTGGAGATAATTTATCTGCAACATTTTCTTATGAGTTAGTTGATTACTATTTATATGTAATTGATGTAGCACAAGGTGCAGATATTCCTAGAAAAAAAGGTGCTGGACTTCTGTTTTCTGATCTTCTAATATCAAATAAAATTGATCTATGTCCTTATGTAAATGTTGATTTAGAAGCTTATAAAAAAGATGTACATATTAGTAGAAAAAATAAACCAAGTCTATTTCTAAGTAATCAAGATGAAAAAAGTTTTGAAAAATTGAAAGAGTGGATTTTGGCATTGTTATAGGAGTAGATATAAAAATTTAATGTTTTTTATTTAATCTTTTTTATTTAATCTTTTATGTAGAATAGTCCAATTTTTTACAAAAGGCTATTTATGAACTTAGAAAAACTATATGAGGATTTTTTTTTCACTGTAAATTTGAAAAAAATCTAAATAAAAAAACGCTTGATGCATATAAGACAGATTTAAATCAATTTTTAGAGTACGAAGATATAAAATCTGTAAAGATTAATTTAATAGATAAATATTTACTCAAAGAGTATATACAATATCTCTATTCTATAAATTTAAAACCAAGGTCAATAAAAAGAAAAATTGCAACACTAAAAGTATTTTTCAATTTTTTAGAATTTGAAGATATAATCAAATTAACACCTTTCCATAAACTAAAAATTTCTATAAAAGAATCTAAAGAACTTCCAAAAACAATAGAATCAAGAAATATCAGCAAACTATTTAAATATATTTATAAAAGAAGAAACCTAAATAAAGATATAAATTCCTTTTCATATAAAATATTAGTACGAGATATTGCTATTCTAGAAATTCTTTTTTCAACTGGACTTAGAGTATCAGAAGTAAGTTCTATCAAATCAAATAATATCAATATAAAAACAGGATATATAAAAGTTTTTGGGAAAGGTAGTAAAGAAAGAATCATCCATATTTGTAATAGTGAAATAAAAGAAATTTTAAGAGAATATGTATCTTTATTTAAAAATGAAATAGAAAAAAATGATTGGTTTTTTATAAATAGATTAGGAAATAGATTTTCAGAACAGTCAATAACTAATATGATAAAAAAATATCAAAAAAAATCAGGAATAATTCAAGAACTAACACCTCATATGTTTAGACACTCTTTTGCAACACTTCTTTTAGAAAAAGGAGTAGATATAAGATATATTCAAAACTTTTTAGGTCATGCATCAATCTCTACAACACAGATATATACGCAAGTAAATGAAGTTCATAAGAAAAAAATATTAAGAACAAAGCATCCTAGAATGGAGTTGAATTTTTTAGATTAAATACATGATAATAGGTAATTATGAATT
>NZ_BDIR01000002.1:300000-378426 GCF_001895145.1 Arcobacter sp. LA11
TTACTCTTTATCATATGAATACAAAAATGGTATAAATATATTCAGATGTAAAAAGGATGAAGAATAATCTACGATATTGCTGTTATAGGAGCAGGGGCCAGTGGTTTGATGTTCGCATCACGAGTTAAAAATAAAAAAATTTGTATAATTGAATCAAACTCTAAAATTGGTGAAAAAATAAAAGTTTCTGGTGGAGCAAAGTGCAATATCACAAACGAAAAAGTAAGTGAAAAAAACTATTTAGGAAATCAAGAATTTACAAAAAATACTCTAGAAGGTTTTTCAAATAAAGATTTATTAAATTTTTTAAATGAAAATGGGGTTTATCCAAAAGTAAATCCTAAGATTGTAAAAGGAACGTATTTTTGTAATAGTTCCAAAGAAGTAATATCTATGTTTGAAAAGCTTACTACTCATACAAAAAAGTTTTTAAATACAAAAGTATTAGATATAGAATATAAAAATTTCTTCAAAATAAAAACAGATAAACAAACAATAGAAGCAAAAAAAGTTGTAGTAGCAAGTGGTGGATTATCTTATGTATCATTAGGAGCTTCATCTATAGCTTATGATATTGCTTCTAAATTTGGACATACAATAGAAAAAACAAAACCTGCACTTGTAGGTTTTACAGTACAAAAAGACCAATTTTGGTTTAAAAATTTAAGTGGTTTATCTTGTATGGTTGAAACTAAAGTAGGAGATAAAACTTTTGAAGGATCATTACTCTTTGCACATAAAGGTTGCTCTGGCCCTGTTATTTTAAACTCTTCTCTTTATTGGCAAAAAGGAAAAATGAGTATTGATTTTATTCCAAAGAAAAAATTTGAAAACTTTTTAAAAGGAAATAAAAAGATAAGTACAGCTTTCCCTCTTCCTAAAAGATTTATGATAGAGTTTTTAAATTCAATCTGCTTAGAAGATAAACCTGTTAGTTCTTTATTAAATGAAGAAAAAGAGAAATTAAAAGTTTTAAAAAATTATGAGTTTTCTCCTGCAGGAACTTTTGGATATACAAAAGCAGAAGTCACAAGTGGTGGAATAAATTCAGACGAAATAAATCAAGAAACTTTTGAAAGTTTAAAACAGAAAGATTTATATTTTTTAGGTGAGTGTCTAGATATAACTGGTGAATTAGGTGGATACAATTTTCAGCTCTATTTTGCACAAGGTTTTGTTTGTGCAAAAGGCTTAGCTTAGTGTGTTTAATTATCTCTGTTATTTGTTTTGCTCTTGCTTACAATTTTTATGAAGCAGGAGATATAAGTATCGCAATCATAAATTTGATAATTGCAATTTTCTTTGCTTTACTTATGTTAAGAAATATTTTGAAGACTAAAAAAGAGAGAAAAGAAAGTAAACCCTAATCATACACTAGATACAATTCGATTTATAACAAGAGTAACTCGTTACTCTCTTTAGAGTTTTGCTACTTTTAAGAGGATTTTATATCCTCTGATAAAAAGTAGACATAAAATATATTGGTCCCTTAAAAAATGGGACATTTTTTAAGGAACATAGTTGAGAATCGCATTTATTGGAGATATTGTTGGTCGTCCTGGCCGAAAAATCATAAAAGAAAACCTATCTAAAATTAGAGTAGAATATAACATTGATTTTGTAATTGCAAATGGTGAAAATGCAAGTCATGGTTTTGGACTGACAACAAAAAATTGTGATGAACTTTTAAAAGCAGGAATAGATGTAATAACAGGTGGAAATCACTCTTTTGATAAAAAAAGAGAGATGTTTGCACTTTTAGAAACGGAAAATGTATTAAGACCAGATAATTATCCTGCTGGAATTCCAGGTTCTGGATTAAAAATATTTGAAGTTGGTTCTGAAAAATTAGCTGTAATAAATTTAATGGGACAGTTTGCAATGCCAACAGTTGAAAACCCTTTTAACTGGGCTAGAAAACTTGTAGATGAATTAAAAGAACAAGATATTAAAAATATATTTATTGATTTTCATGCAGAAGCAACAAGTGAAAAAAGAGTTATTTTTATGATGTTAAAAGGTGAAGTAAGTTCTATTTGTGGTACTCATACCCATGTTGGAACAGATGATTTACAAATTATGGATGGAACTTCATATTTAACTGATATTGGACTTACTGGTTGTAGAGATAATGTAATTGGAATGGATAAAAAAGTTCCAATTGCTAAAGCTACTACTGGATTAGGTGGACATTTTGAAGTTCCAAATGCATGTAAATCTATTCTTCAAATAATGGTTACAGATATTGAAGAAGGTCGAGCAGTAAATAGTTTTAAATTAAAAAAACTTTGTAATAAACAAGAACTTATAAAAACAGATGCAATTGCCGACTAATATTTCTAATAGCTATGAGCTTTTAGAATTTTTAAAAAATCAAAATCTACTTGAAGGTCATCCTGAGTTTTGGTGGTCAAGTGCAAGTGATTTTGAAATTTTAATTGGTGCAATATTAACTCAAAATACAAAATGGACAAATGTTGAAAAATCTTTAGAAAACTTACGAAAACTTGATTTATTATCTTTTCAAAAATTAATAGATATTGACTTAGAAGTTTTGATTTTAGCAATTACTCCTAGTGGGTTTAAAAATCAAAAAGCAGTAAGATTAAAACAGTTAGCAAAAAATATAATTGATGAATTTATAACTTTTGAAAACTTTTGTGAAAATGTATCAAAAGAGTGGTTGTTAGAACAAAAAGGTATTGGACTTGAAACTGCTGATGCAATTTTGTGTTATGCTTGCCATCAAGAGTTTATGGTAGTTGATAAATATACACAAAGGTTAGTAAAACACTTTGGATTTGAGTTTGAGAACTATGAAGATTTACAAGCTTGGTGTGAATATGGAATTAATGAAAACTTCGATAAAATATCTAAACTTTATGGGTTTGAAATATCTTTAAACAAACTTTATTGTAGATTCCACGGTAAGATTATCGAATTTATGAAGAGTAATAAACTATGAGTATCATGAGGGTTAAGAAATGATAATTATTCCACAAACAAAAGGTGGTGTTGGTAAATCAACTGTTGCAATGCAAGTAATTGCTCCATACCTATTTAAAAAACATGGTAAAAAAGTAACTTACATTGAAATTGATGATGAAAACAATGATAGTCAATCTTTTACAAGAACTGAAATTTGTGATAAGAGAATGCTAGGAACTAATAGACTTACGGAACTTGATGAACTTATTTTAATGGATGATAACCATGAAATAATTGTTGATGTTGGTGGAAATAAAACTTCATCTTTAGTTCTTGAAGAGATAAAAAAAGTTGGTTCATTTGGAAATGTTAAGTGGATTATCCCTTTAGGTGATGGTGAACTTGATGGAAAAAATGCAATAGCAACTATGAAAAAAATCAAAAAAATAGAACAAAATCCAGAAGAAAACATTTTATTTGCTCTAAATCGTGCTATTTCTATGGAACCAGAATATATAGAAGAACAATTTATTAACTTTTTTGGACATAAATATTTAGATAGTAATTCTGTACTTTGTGATTTTGTAAAAGACCCAAAATATTTTGCCGTGAAAAATGATAAAGTTATCACAATGAGTAGATATCTTGGAAGTACTGTTTGGGAAATGGCATATAACAACACTGATTTTGCTAAAAAAGCTATGAAAGCAAAAGAACTTGGTGATTTAGAAAGTGCTAGGAAGTTTCTGTTTTTTAGAAGAATTCAAACAGAAGCAAAAGATTATGTTTTAGGTACTTTAAATAAAATATTTTATGACTTAGACCAATGGCTAGATATTAAAAAATGAGTGATATGACTTTTAAAGAAGCAAAAGATATTGTAGAAAGACTTGAACTAGCTGACCTTAGTTTACGT
Source organism: Arcobacter sp. LA11 (assembly GCF_001895145.1). NCBI lineage: Bacteria > Pseudomonadati > Campylobacterota > Epsilonproteobacteria > Campylobacterales > Arcobacteraceae > Arcobacter > Arcobacter sp. LA11. The sequence continues at coordinate 303,845 of NZ_BDIR01000002.1, forward strand.
AATTCGTTTGATAATATTGATTATGCAAGAAGAAATTTAGATGATTCACTAATAGAACAAAAAAAAGTATTAAAACAATTACCCGAAAAAGAGAGCAAAATAAAATATTTATATTTAATAATCATGTTAAATATAGGTTTTATTGGTGGTCTTTTTGTTGGTAAGTATTTATTATAAAAAGAAAAAGCTTTATTCTTAAAGCACTTTAGGATTTTCTCAAAGAGAGTTTAAGAACAGGCTACTTTTAAGTGGATTTTATATCCGCAGTTAAAAAGTAGATATAAAATATAAGGTCCTTTCAAGAATGGGACATTTTTTAAGGAAGAGAATATATGGGTAAACAAGAAAAAATTGTATCAATGTTCAATGATATTGCAGGAACTTATGATATAGCAAATAGAGTTCTTAGTATGGGAATTGATAAATCTTGGAGAAATAAAGCTTGTAATTTAGCATACAACTTTTATGGTAAAAATGAATTAGATAGAATTGTTGATGTTGCTTGTGGAACAGGTGATATGATTGAATTCTGGCAAAAAATTGCTACATCAAATGGTATTAATTTAAAAAATGTCATTGGAGTAGATCCAAGTGTTGGTATGATGGATGTTGCAAAAAAGAAGCTACCTGATGTAGAATTTGTAGAAGCAGGTGCAGCACAAATGCCGCTTGACAATGATAGTGCAGATATCATCTCTATTTCATATGGAATTAGAAATGTAGTACAAAGACAAGAAGCTTTTGATGAATTTGCAAGAGTACTTAAAAAAGATGGTTTAGTTGTAATTTCAGAGTTTACAAAAAATGAAAAAACTAATCCTTTAGATCATGTAACTGATTTTTATATGAATAAAGTATTACCAACTTTAGGTGGATTAATTTCAAAAAATAAAGAAGCATACACTTATTTACCAAATTCAATTGATGAATTTTTAACTACTGATAATCTTTGTAAAGAGTTAAGACAAGCAGGTCTTGAGCCAATTCATACACAAGCTTTTTCAATGAAAATATCTACTTTAATCATAGCTAGAAAAGTTTAATTCTCTAGCTACGTAAAGGACTTTTTTGAATTCTGCAATTTCTGTTTCAACTTTAAATACTCAAATAAAATCTTTACTTGAAACTACATTTATAAACGTTTATGTTGAAGGTGAAGTTTCAAATTTAACTTATCATAATTCTGGACATATTTATTTTTCAATTAAAGACAAGAATTCTACTATATCTTGTGTTATGTTTAGAGGAAATGCAAAATATCTAAAATTTCAACTAGAAGTTGGACAAAAGATAGTTATAACTGGGACTATTACAGTTTATACGCCAAGAGGAAATTATCAACTTTTATGTAATAAAATTGAGCCTTCAGGTCAAGGGGCTTTAGCTTTAGCCTACGAGCAGTTAAAGAAGAAACTTCAAGAAAAAGGATATTTTAATTCTGAGTATAAAAAACTTCTTCCAAAATATCCTAAAAAAATAGCTCTTGTAACTTCACCTACTGGAGCTGCAATTGAAGATATGAAAAAAGTTGCAAATCATCGTTGGCCTTTAGTTGAACTACTTATTGTTCCAACTTTAGTTCAAGGAGAAGATGCAAAGTTTGATATAGTAAATTCAGTAAAATATGTAAATACATTAAATGTAGATTTGATTATAGTAGCTAGAGGTGGGGGAAGTATTGAAGATCTTTGGGCTTTCAATGAAGAAATTGTAGCAACAGCAATTTTTGAATCACAAAAACCAATAATCTCTGCAGTTGGACATGAAGTGGATTTTTTAATTTCTGATTTTGTTGCAGATGTACGTGCTGCTACTCCATCAAATGCTATAGAAATAGCCCTTCCTGATATAAATGAACACAGACAGTATCTTGATACTCTAAATATAGATTTCCAAAATAGGCTTAAAAATATACTAATACATAAAGATAGTGATTTAAAGAATATATTTAAACTCTTTGAACAAAACTCAATAGATTCAAAATTTAATTTTATAAATGAGCAAATAAATATTTTAAAACAGAGTTATAAAAATTATTTCAATCAGATAATTAATACAAATCAAAATAGAATAAATATTTTAAAAGATTCTTTTGAATCAAATAATCCTAATAAAAAAGAAAAAAGTGGATATGCTCAAATTTCTTTAAATAATAAAATAATTGACTTAGAAGAAGTGGAAATTAATGATAATATAACACTTCAAAGCCCAAAAACAATAGTTTCTTGCATAATAAATAATATCAAAAAACAATAATAATTTAAGTTTATACTCGATAAAATATATAAAATCTAGAAAAAGGCTTGTGATGTTTGGTGGAATTTCTGACAGAGAACTTAAAATGATTGATAATTATTTTGTACAAATGGTTGAATATATGAGTTATAAAAAGAATAAATTCGACTATGTGGAGTCTACTGGTAATAAAAAAGTAGATATGATGTTTAAAAAATGGAATGAACAAATTAAACAGACCGATGTTCAAATTAAAAATGATATGAAAGTAATTGGTGAAATAGTACTAACTGCTGATAAAATTGAACAAGGTATTTTTAAATGTAGAATTAAATCAACTACAACTAATCCAATGGTTAGAACATTAAAAACTACTGTAAATAAAATGTTGGATAGTTTAGAAGGAAGTATGGGATCATTAGTTAAAACTCTTGAAAACTATGCAAATGATGATTTTAGAGAGCAAATAGAAATCCAACCTTACCTAAAAGAGCAATTACTTCTAGTTATGGAGAGTGTGAATATTTTAGGACAAACACTAAGTACTTCTGCCAAAAACAATTTAGAAAATGGACAAACACTAGAACAAAATTCAAGCACAATGACTGATTCAATGAATAATCTTGCTGCAAAAGCAAATGAGCAAGCAGCTTCTTTAGAAGAAACTGCCGCTGCACTTGAAGAGATTACTTCAATTACTAGAAATAATGCAGAAAATGCTTCAAAAATGTCGACTTTAGGTCAAACAGTTACTACTTCAGTTGATACAGGACAAGACCTTGCATCAAAAACAGCTACTTCTATGGATGAAATAAATGAAAAAGTAACGGCGATTAATGAAGCTATTAATGTGATTGATCAAATTGCATTTCAAACAAATATTCTTTCACTTAATGCCGCAGTTGAGGCTGCAACTGCTGGTGAAGCAGGAAAAGGTTTTGCTGTTGTTGCACAAGAAGTAAGAAATCTAGCAGCAAGGTCAGCTGAAGCTGCAAAAGAGATTAAAGACTTAGTAGAAGACGCAAATACAAAAGCAGATCAAGGTAAGAAAATTTCTGATGAAATGATAAAAGGGTATGAAGAATTAAATACTCATATTGGTGAAACTATTCATATTATTGATGATGTTAGTGCTGCTTCTAAAGAACAGATGACGGGAATTGAACAAATCAACGATGCAATGACAATGCTTGATAGAGTCACTCAAGAAAATGCTTCTGAAGCTAATCAAGTAAAATCAATCGCAAATGAAGTATCTGTAATGTCTAATGATTTAGTTGCAGATGCACAAAGCAAAAAATTTAACTAAGGGAGTAAGAGATGGCAGCAGGACAAGAAACAGTTTTAGATGAGTACGCATTCTTAGTTAGTGAAACAAATGAAAAAGGTATAATTTCTTTTGCAAACGAAGATTTTTGTAAAATCGCAGAGTATAGTTTAGATGAACTAATGGGACAACCACATAACATGGTAAGACACCCTGATATGCCAAGTAAAGCATTTAAATCACTTTGGGATACAGTACAAGCTGGTGAAATTTGGACAGGGTATGTTAAAAATGCAACTAAGTCTGGTGGATATTATTGGGTTTATGCAACAGTTTATCCTTTTGAAAGTTGTGATGGTTCTAAAGGTTATCTTTCTTGTAGAAGAAAACCCTCTCAAGAAAATATAGAAGAAGCAGAAAAGCTTTATGCTCAATGGAATAAAGAATAAAGGTAAATAAATGGAAACTAACAATATTAATAACCATACTGATGAAGAGATAATTGATTATGCTAATACAAGTGAGTTTATGACATTTGAATTAGGTAAGATGAAATACGCAATTGAATTGCCAAAAATTAGAGAAATTCTTACTTATCCTGAAATAATTACTACCTTACCTAATACAACAAAATGGGTAAAAGGCTTAATTAATTTAAGAGGTGAAGTTGTACCTATATTAGATATTAGAATTAAATTTAATACAGGTGAAGCAATATATAATGATAATACAGCAGTTATTGCGGTAATTACTGAAGATAAAAGAATGATTGGAATAGTTGTTGATAAAGTAGATGATGTTCAAAGATTAGATACATCAACATTAGCACCTGTTTCAGATATGGGTTCTGCAATTCCAGCAAAATATTTAAAAGGTTTTGTAAGACTTGCAAATAATCAAATGTTAGTTATAATGGATATAGAATCGGTTGTTCATAAAGACGAGTTAAAAAATTAAAACTAAGAAGTCATATGCAAGAGAAAATAGAAAAGCTAAAAGCTCTAAAGCTTCTTTTTGTAGAAGATGAAGAAGATTTAATAGAGATTATTACAGATACTTTAACAAAATTAGATGCTAATTTTTTGACAGCATGTAATGGTCAAGAAGCTTTGAAACTTATTGATGAAAATAGTGATATTGATGTAATTATTACAGATATTAATATGCCTATAATGAATGGTCTTGATATGATTAAAGAAATACAAAAAAGAGGTATTAAATTACCTATTATAATAATGTCTGCACATACAGAGCTAGATTACTTAAATAAAGCAAAAGATTTAGGTGTTGTAGAATACTTATTAAAGCCTTTTGATTTTATAAAGTTTATAGAATTGTTAACAAGCTTAGATATAGAGAAATAATGGCTACAGTTGATAAAAAATTATTAAAAAGATTAAAAGTATTATATGTTGAAGATGATGCAAGTGTTAGAAATGAACTCTCGAATTTACTTTCAAATTTTTTCGAAAATGTTTATACAGCAGATGACGGGAAAGCTGGACTAGAATTATATAAAGAAAAACAAAATGATATTGATGTAATTATTGCAGATATTAATATGCCTAACTTGACTGGTATTGAAATGCTTGAAAAAATTAGAGTATTTGATAAAGATGTTCCCGTTATTTTTGCTACAGCTTATTCAGATAATGAATTTCTAAGTGGTGCTATAAAACTAAAGGTTTTTGAATATATCATTAAACCAATTGATATTAGAAAACTGATGACAGTTTTAGCAGATTTAGCAACAATCCTTTATCATGACTTTTTATTAAATCAACAAAATAAAGAACTAAAAAAATATAAAGATATTTTATATAGTAATAATATAGTAGTACGTACAAACAAAAACATGAAAATTTCATTTGTAAATGATCTTTTTTGTGAAATAACTGGTTTTGATAAAAAAGAGTTAATAGGAAAAGAATTAATAGTTTTAAAGCATAAAGATACCGATCCAAAAGTTTATAAAAAACTATATAATAGTGTATTAAATAATAAGCAATTTAGTGGACAATTTAAAAATATTACAAAAGATGGAAGTTATTATATTGCTAATACTAATACAATAAGTACATTAAATGATGCAGGAGAAGTTACTGGTTGTTTAATGATTCAAAAAGATGAAACTAAAGAAGTAAATAAAAGAAGAGAAGTTCAATCTTCACTTATAAAAGACAAAGGTGAAATCTTTATAAAAAGTAAAGAAAATACTGCAGAGCTACAAAATATAATTACTTCTTTAAAAGATGAAGTATTAAATGCAAAAAAACAAGTACAAAATATAAAAGTAGATAAAGATAAATATATTTATACTGCTGAAAAATATACAATAGAAAATAAAAGATTAAGAACAGAGTTAAAACAATATAAAAAAGACTCAGATTATATGAATGATAAATATTCAAATTCAAAGAAATTATCTAAAGAAAATGCAGATTTAAGAATAGAAGTAAAAAGATTAAATTCTCGATTAGAAAATATAAAAGAAGAACACGAAAAAGTGTGTAAACAAATAAAAGTAAACTATGAAGTTGAAATTGATGATTTAGAACAAGAATTAGCTTCAATAACAGAAAAACTTGATGGTGTAGAAAATGCAGAAGCAATATCTCAAAAGCTTAATTATTGGAAAGAAAAAGCAAAAAATGAAGCTAAGAAAATTGAAAAATTAGAGAAAAAAATCATTGAACATGGCGATAAAAGTATGATGAGTAAGCTTTTTGGAGGAAGATAACTTCTTCCAAAAATACTTATAGTTTTATTTTATTTCTATTGAAATAATTTTTTGGTCTCTTAAAGGTTTATTTCCTCTTGATTGTCCTGATGTAGGAACATTCTCTAACTTTTTAACAATATCCATTCCTTTTGTAACAAAACCAAAAATTGAATGTCTTCCATTTAGCCAATATGTAGGTACAGTTGTAATAAAAAATTGACTACCATTTGTATTTGGTCCAGCATTTGCCATAGCTAAAATACCTGGTTTATCAAATACTGCATTTGGTGCAAACTCATCTTTAAACGGTTTCCCCCAAATAGATTCACCACCTCTTCCTGTTCCTGTTGGATCTCCACCTTGAATCATAAAGTTTTTTATAATTCTGTGAAAAATCAACCCATTATAATAACCATTTTTTGAATGTGTTACGAAATTCTCAACAGCTTTTGGAGCTAAATCTGGTCTTAATTCAATTTCTACAGTACCTTGTGTTGTTTTTACAACAGCAGTAGGGTTTGCTGCTTCTAAAAGTAACACAAAAGAAAACAAAATAAACAATATCTTTTTCATAATTCACCTTTTTTATATAAAATTTTTGGAAAATAGTATATTATGTATGGTTTTAAAAACTTATTAAAAAACTATTTTTAGTGAAGTTTAATAAATATTTGTTAAAATTCAAACAAAAATTATCTTTAGTATTAGATAATAAAGGGAAAATTCAATGGAAATGCCAGCTATACCGCAACCAACTTTTTATATTTTTAAATGTGAGCAAAGCTCACCTCCTGGTATGCCTAAACCGTCATGTGTTACTGAACAATCAAGAGATTTATTTAATCACTTAGCTCAAGGAATGATGCAAAAAGGTTTAATGGGACCAGTTCAAGTTATACGAACATCCTGTTTAGGGAGATGTCAAATGGGACCTGTTATGTTAATAGAACCAGGACATCATATGTACTGTCAATTATCTAAGGAAAAAATTGATAGAATTGTAGAAGAACACATTATAGGCGGAAACCCTGTACAAGAATTTTTAATTCCTGAGCAATTTTGGGGAGAGCCTGTTAATTTAGCGCAGTAGAGGACGTTATATATGACATTTGATATGCTATATAGTAAGATTCATAGAGCAACTGTAACAGATGCAAATCTTAATTATATCGGTTCAATTACAATTGATGAAGAGTTAATGACTGCTTCAAAAATAAGGGTTGGACAAAAAGTAGAAATTGTAAATGTAAACAATGGTGAACGATTTGCTACGTATGTAATTAAAGGAAAAGCAGGAAGTAAAGATATGTGCTTAAATGGGGCAGCTGCTAGAAAAGTAGAAATTGGTGATAAGATTATCGTAATATCTTATGCATCTTATTCTGAGGAAGAGTTGGAAAATTATTTACCAACAGTTGTAATTGTTGATGATGAAAACAATATTGAGATGATTACAAATGAATTAGTAGGAAGTGATCATGTTTGAGGGAATTGACTTAAGTAAAATCAATATGAATGATGTAATGGGTCAAGTCCAAGAAATGGCTGATAAAGCAAAAGAAAAAAATGCAGAACAAGTTTTTACATCAAAAGCTGGTGGAGGAATGATTGAAATTTCAATCAATGGAAACTCAGAAGTAATTGATTTACAAATTGATGATTCTTTATTAGAAGATAAAGACTCTTTACAAATTTTATTAATATCTGCAATGAATGATGTGATTAAACAATCTGATGAAAATAAAAAAATGATGGCTATGAATATGATGGGTGGACTAGGTTCATTCGGACAAAAATAAAGAATGAGAGAACTTTTAACTTCATTTGAAGATTATCTTTTAAATAATCTTCCACAATCAAAAACTTTTCACCCTTATTTTGAAGATGCCTTAGGCGATATGTTAAAAGCTGGTGGTAAAAGATTTAGACCTATGCTTTTATTATCTGTTGTAAAATCAAATAAATCTTTATTAGTACCAAATGCATATCCTGTAGCTCTTGGTTTAGAAATGTTACATACATACTCTTTAGTACATGATGATTTACCTTCAATGGACAATGCAGATCTTAGACGGGGTTTTGAAACTTTACATAAAAAATATGATGAAGTAACAGCAATTTTAGTGGGTGATGCTTTAAACACAGAAGCATTTAATCAGATTGTTCAAGCACCATTACATAATGATATTAAAGTAGAACTAATAAAAGTTTTAAGTATAAATGGTGGAATTGATGGAATGATAATTGGTCAAGCAATTGATTGTTTCTTTGAGAATCAAAAACTTGAACTTAATCAGTTAGAATTTTTACATATTCATAAAACAGCAAAATTGATTGCAGCATCTTTGAAAATGGGTGCAATAATTTCAGAATATGATTTAAATATACAAGAAAAACTTTTTAATTTTGGAATTGATATTGGATTACTTTTCCAGATTCAAGATGATATTATAGATGAAACACAAACTACAGAAGAAGCTGGTAAAACAACTCAAAATGATGAATCGAAGAATTCTTTTGTAAATCTTTTAGGTCTTAATGGTGCAATTAAATCAGCTGATGAATTAGCATTAAAATGTGAAAATAGCCTAAATGCATTTGATGAAAATTTAAAAATATCATTAACTGAATTACTTTTAAAATATTTATATAGACATAAAAATTAATCAAATATACAACTTTAGTCAAATATACTCAAATTACTTGACAATTAATCTAAAATTTAATAAAATTTGGCACTCAAAAAAATAGAGTGCTAAATTAACAATTATTATAAAAAATTATAGGAGAGACATAATGAATTTTAAACCATTAGGAAAAAGAGTTCTAGTAGAAAGAACAGAAGTAGAAGAAAAAACTGCAAGTGGAATTATCCTTGTAGATTCTGCAAAAGAAAAACCAAACACTGCTATAGTTAAAGCAGTTGGGTCGGAAGTTACTGAACTAAAAGAAGGTGATACAGTTGTTTTTGAACAATTTAGAGGAACTGAGCTAACATTGCAAGGTGAAGATTATTTAGTATTAGATTTAGAAAATATTATAGGAGTTATGTAAGATGGCAAAAGAAGTATTATTTAGTGATGCTGCAAGAAATTCTTTATTTGCAGGTGTTGAAAAATTAGCAGATGCAGTAAAAGTTACAATGGGACCAAGAGGTAGAAATGTATTATTACAAAAAGCATTTGGAGCTCCTACTATCACAAAAGATGGTGTTTCTGTAGCACGTGAGATTGAGTTAGAAGATACATTGGAAAATATGGGGGCACAACTTGTAAAAGAAGTTGCTTCTAAAACTGCTGATGAAGCAGGAGATGGAACAACTACTGCTACAGTTTTAGCTCAATCAGTTTTCAAAGAAGGTCTTAGAAATGTAACTGCTGGAGCAAACCCTATCACTCTTAAAAGAGGTATGGATAAAGCTTGTGAAGCAATTTTAGTTGAACTTAAAGCTGCTTCAAAAGTAGTTGCAGATAAAAAAGAGATTGAGCAAGTTGCTACTATTTCTGCAAATTCTGATACTGCTATTGGTGCAATGATTGCAGAAGCTATGGATAAAGTTGGAAAAGATGGTGTTATTACTGTTGAAGAAGCAAAAGGTATTTCAGATGAGCTAGATGTTGTTGAAGGTATGCAATTTGATAGAGGTTACTTATCTCCATATTTTGTTACAAATACTGAAAAAATGGTTACGGAAATGGAAAATCCATTTATTCTTTTATGTGAGAAAAAAGTTTCTAATTTAAAAGAAATGTTACCAATCTTAGAAGCTGTAAACCAAGCCGGAAGACCTTTATTAATTATTGCAGAAGATGTTGATGGGGAAGCATTAGCTACTTTAGTTGTAAATAGATTAAGAGGTTCTTTAAATATTGCTGCAGTTAAAGCTCCAGGTTTTGGTGATAGAAGAAAAGCAATGTTAGAAGATATTGCAATTTTAACAAACGGTACAGTTATTTCTGAAGAGATGGGAATGAAACTTGAAACTTCTGGTATTGAAGTTCTTGGTACTGCTGCTAGAGTTGTAATTGATAAAGATAATACAACTATTGTTGATGGAACTGGAACGGCAGATTCTGTTAAAGGTAGAGTAAATCAAATTAAAGCAGAGATTGAAAATACAACTTCTGATTATGATAGAGAAAAACTACAAGAAAGACTTGCAAAACTTTCTGGTGGTGTTGCAGTTATTAAAGTTGGTGCTGCAACTGAAACTGAAATGAAAGAGAAAAAAGATAGAGTTGATGATGCTTTATCTGCTACAAGAGCTGCTGTTGAAGAAGGTATTGTTATTGGTGGTGGAGCTGCATTAATTAGAGCTGCTGCTAAAGTATCTTTAGAATTAGATGGTGATGAGCAAATTGGTGCAGATATTGTATTAAGAGCTATTAAAGCACCTTTAAAACAAATTGCAATCAATGCTGGTTTTGATGCTGGTGTTGTTGCAAATGAAGTTGAAAAATCAGATAATGAAAATTTAGGATTTAATGCTGCAAGTGGTGAATATGTTGATATGTTTGAAGCTGGTATTGTGGATCCTGCAAAAGTAGAAAGAATCGCAATGCAAAATGCAGTTTCTGTTGCTTCATTATTATTAACAACTGAAGCTACTGTTACTGATATCAAAGCTGATGCACCAGCTGCTCCAGCTATGCCTGATATGGGTGGAATGGGTGGAATGCCTGGAATGGGAATGTAAGAAAGCGTTAAAAAAGAGTGAAGAGTTTCACTCTTTTAGCTTACGCAGACGAAGTGGTCGTAGCGTAGCGAAGCCACAAGTCCGAAGACAAGGCATAAAAATATGAAGAGTTTAACTTTTTTAGTTCGTGCAAATTAAGGTGATCTACAAAGTACTACCGTGTCCGAAAGTAAGCGTTAAAATATTTAAAACCACAAAAAAAGGGAAGAGATTACAAACCTCTTCCCTTTTCTATTATATATATGTTATAAATAAAACACATATTTACTAATTTACTCTGTAGTAAATTTATTTTATATTAGTGTTTAACAATACTAAAAATGAAAATCCTTTGTCATCTACACCTCCATATTGTTTGTGTTATAAGAAGTATAACACCTTTTTACCTAAAGAAAAGATTAATTACAGAATTAAAAATATAATTTTATATTTTCCCCTTCAATATTAAATCTAATATTATGTGTTTTTAAAAGTTCAGTAATCTTTAAAAGCTCTTTTATATTTTTACTTGTAGTGTCTTTTTTTACAATCATTTTTTTTTCTTTATTATAAGAATAATGTAAAAACTGTTTTAATACATCTTCCATAATTTCTATTATATTATTTGAATTAGAAGAGTATTTACAAGTTAAGTTATCAAAGTTTTTTATATAAGCTACTAGTTGACCTACATTTAATGGTTTTAATAATAGTTTTCTATTAAAAGTATTATCACATTGTTGACAAGTAAAAGTATGATTGTACGATAATGATCTACTAATAACTAAAATTCTTTGTTTTGGATTACTATCTGTAATTAAGTTAAAAATTTCTTCACCACAATCATCTGTAACATCTATTATAATTATAGATTCATTTTTTTCATCATAATTAAAAAAAAAGTCATCTTTATTAAATACTTTTATAAATTTAATATCTAAATGTTTTGAGACAATATCATAAATATCATTTTCATAAGATTCTAAATCGTATACTAAAATTTCCATTTAGTATTATCTCTAAATAAATATAACATATAACTAAACAGTATATAAAAATGATATTTTATAGTTACAATTGGTCTGACAAGATTAAAAAATAGATAAGTTTTTCAAAGAACTCTTGTGCATTTCTAAGTATTTTGATTTACTTGTTCCTACATATTTAAAAAAATCAACTTTATTGATAGTACGTATTTTTTCAAAATCTTTTTTTTCAAGTTTTTCAAATTGGAAATGGGTCTCAATATATTTATCTTGATATTCATAAAATACACTATTATCAAAGTTTTCATTTATAGTATTATTTTTTATAATTGTAAGTTCAGATTTGTTTATTTCTGGACAAAGAGTATCAATATAAATATTATTATCAAGATTAGGGCTTAAAGGATAAGTTCTACAAACAGTCGGTCTATCTTGATAAATAGTACACTTAAAGTCTTTTAAATATGGACAAAAATCATTTCCCGTTGTAAGAAGTATTATAGGTTTTATAAATCCTAATTCACCAAATATAAAAAGAATAGGAAAATTTTTATAAACTTTTTCAAATTCATTTAAAATAATTTGAGAAAAAATAGTTCCATGTCTTCCATCGCAACATTTAGCTTCACAATTAGAACAATTTCCAAAAGTAAAATGATGATTATTTGTAGAAATAAACTCTTTCATTGTCTTCCTATATTGATATTAATCGTAGTGTAACTAAGTTTTGTTAAAATTTGTAAAAAATATTTGGAATTAAAATGGAAAAAAAATTAATAGAGATAATAAAAGAAGCTGGTGAAATATTAAAAGAGGGATATTTTTCAAATAAAGATGTTAGTTTTAAAGCAAAAAAAGATTTGGTTACAAAATATGATGTAGGTATTGAGAATTTTCTAAAAGAAAAATTTCTAAAAGAGTTTCAAGATTTTAATGTAATAGCAGAAGAATCAGATAATTCAAATATTGAATTCAATAATTCGATTATAGTAGATCCTATTGATGGTACAACAAATTTTGTAAATAAATTACCACATACTTGTATTTCTGTTGGTGTATATAAAAATAAAGAACCCTATATAGGAATAGTGTACAATCCAATTTTAGATGAATTGTATACTGCAAAAGTAGGAAATGGAGCTTTTTTAAATGGTGAAAAAATTGAAGTGTCTGCTGAAGATGATTTTCAAAAGGCATTAATATCTACTGGTTTTCCATATACTTCGGGTACTTGTGAAGTTGATTTAAATGATGTGATAAAAAAGATAAAAGTAATTTTGCCTAAGTGTCAAGATATTAGAAGACTTGGTTCTGCAGCTTTAGATTTATGTTATGTAGCAAAGGGTATGTATGAAGGCTATTATGAAATGAATCTTAAAGCTTGGGATGTAAGTGCAGGTATAATTATTTTGAAAGAAGCAGGTGGTAAAATTACTAATTTAGATGGAAATAAATATGTTTTATTTGAAAATAAATATATAGTTGCTTCAAATACTAAGATTCATAATGCTTTAATTGAAAATTTAAATTAAGAAAATTATATTTCTAAAGTGGCTTATATATAAGAATATTATAAAAGTAATTTTTTAGTATCTTTTAGATAATATATCTGACTTTAAAATTAATTAAAAGGCTTCTTTAGTATGTGTGGAATAGTTGGATATATTGGAAATCAAGATACAACAAACTTTTTATTAGATGGTTTAAAAGAGTTAGAATATAGAGGTTATGATTCTGCAGGAATTGCTTTATTAAATGATGAAAAAATTGATGTATTCAAAGCTTTAGGAAAACTAGAAAATTTAAAAGAAAAAATTTCTAAATCTACACTTGGTGAATATCATATTGGTATTGGACATACTAGATGGGCTACACATGGTAAGCCAACTGAACTAAATGCACATCCTCACTTAGGTGAATATTCATATGTCGTACACAATGGTATTATTGAAAACTACAAAGAGTTAAAAGAAGAATTAATTGCAGATGGACATAATTTTGTTTCTCAAACAGATACTGAAGTTATTGTTCATCTTTTTGAAAACTACGAAAATAAATTAGAAAATAGTACAGAAGCTTTTAAAAACACTATTCAAAGACTTGAAGGTGCTTTTTCAATTCTTTTAATTTCAAAAGCTGATCCTTCTAAAATATTCTTTTTTAAACATGGAAGTCCTTTAATAATTGCACGTGGGAAAGAAGAAAAAGAAGTTTTGTTTTCATCTTCGGATGCTCCATTAATTGGGCTTGCAAATGATGTTGTATATTTAGAAGATGGAGTTGGAGGAGTTGCTTCAACTGCTGGAATTGAATTCTTTAGTGATGACTATTCTTGGTCAACACTTCCTACTTCTAAACAATTTGCTCAAAAAGATGGTTTTAGATTTTTTATGGAAAAAGAAATTTATGAGCAAAGTGATGTTGTAAGTGATTGTATGCTTGGACGTTTAAATGATGATGAGATTTTATTTGATGAAATTGATGCTTCTGTTTTTGATGGGATAAAAGAGATTAAAATTTGTGCTTGTGGTACCTCTTATCATGCAGGACTTACTTCAGCTTATCTCTTTGAAAGATTATCAAAAATTAAATGTAATGTAGAAATAGCAAGTGAATTTAGATATAAAGAGCCATTGCTTACAAAAGATACATTGTTTATTGTAATATCTCAAAGTGGAGAAACTGCAGATACTTTAGAAGCTTTAAAGATGGCAAAAAAAGCGGGTTTAAAATCTATTGTAGTATGTAATGTTGATAACTCATCAATGACAAGAACAGCAGATTACACTATACTTACTCGTGCTGGTATTGAAAAAGGTGTTGCTTCAACTAAAGCATTTTCAACTCAAGCGGTTGTTTTATGGATGCTTGCTTTATATATTGCAAAAGCAAAAAATGTAATAGATACTAATATTTTACAAAATGAAATTCATGCATTAAGAGAAGTTCCAAGCTCATTAATGGTTGCTGATAAAATGCATGAAAAGGCTAAAAGATTATCAAAAAGATATCTTCATGGTCACGGTTTTTTCTTTATAGGACGAGACGTCTTTTTCCCATTAGCCCTTGAAGGTGCTTTAAAATTAAAAGAAATTTCATATTTGCATGCAGAAGGATATCCTGCAGGTGAGATGAAACATGGTCCAATTGCATTAGCGGATCCAGAATTATTTACTATTGCGTTAATGCCAGAAAATTTATTATATGATAAAATTAAATCTAATGTTGAAGAGTTAAGTGCAAGAGATAGTACTATTTGTGCCATTTCACCTCTTGATTTTGAACTTGCAGATGATTTTATAAAAACTCAAAAGACTGATCATTATATGTTAGAGTTTTTTGAAATGTTAGTTGTATTACAACTTCTATCAATGGAGATTTCAATACGATTAGGAAATGATGTTGACATGCCGAGAAACTTGGCTAAGTCCGTAACTGTTGAATAAATATTAATTTTTTATTTTTTTATTAGAATTTAAAGATAAAAATAAGTATCGATTTAATGGAAAACAAAAATGGAAAACAAAATAGGAAAACAAAAATGGAAAACAAAACAAATTACTTATTTACAAGTGAAGTAGTAAGCCCAGGGCACCCAGATAAATGTGCAGATATTATAGCAGACTCTATAGTTGATAAATTAATTATAGAGGATAAGCAAAGTAGAGTAGCTTCTGAGGTTTTTGTAGCAGGAAAACATGTTGTAATTGGTGGAGAAGTAAAATCTAAATGCCAGTTATCACAAAAAGAGTATGAAGATTTAGTAAAAGAGGCATTAGCTAAAATAGGTTATGATGGAAAATCAGCCTTTACTAAAGAACAATGTTTACATCCAGATGATGTACAGGTACAAGTTTTATTAAATCAGCAATCACCAGATATTTCTCAAGGTGTTGATCAAGAAACTGGAGAAATTGGTGCAGGGGATCAAGGTATTATGTTTGGGTTTGCTTCAACTGAAACATCTGATTATATGCCTGCTGCTATTACATATGCAAGAATGCTTTCAGATAAAGTATATAATTATGCATTAAATCATAATCATAAACTTGGAGTTGATATTAAAACTCAAGTTACTGTTGATTATGGAACAAAAGAGAACTTTGAGAATTGTAAACCACAAAAAATACATACAATAGTTGTAAGTGCACCTTCTGTTGAAGGGATGCCAATAGATGAAGTAAGAGAGTTGATTCAAGGTTTAATTGATGATACAGGTTTACCAACTGATATGTATAATAAAGATGAAACTATCATTCATATTAATCCAACAGGAAGATATGTAAGTCACTCTTCATTACATGATAGTGGATTAACAGGAAGAAAACTTATTGTTGATTCATTTGGAGGATATTCTCCTATTGGTGGTGGAGCTCAATCTTCTAAAGATTATACAAAAGTTGATAGAAGTGGATTATATGCAGCACGTTGGATTGCAAAAAATATTGTTGCAGCTGGATTAGCTGGAAAAGCAATTGTTCAAATTTCTTATGCAATTGGTGTTGCAAGACCAACATCAGTATCTGTTGATACAATGGGAACATATACGAAGTTTGATGATGATAAATTATCTCAAATAGTAATGGATGAATATTCTTTAACTCCAAGATGGATTACAGAAAAATTTGGATTAGATAAGCCATCAAGTGAAACATTTCTTTATGCAGATGTTGCATCAAGAGGTCAAGTTGGTCAAAGTGATTACCCTTGGGAAAAGCTTGATGAAGTAGAAAAACTTAAGAATATATAGTAAAATTTAAAAAAGGATTTATGATGGATTTAAAAAATTTATTTAGTAAAATTTCATTTGATAGTAATGATAAAGAACAACCTTCGAAAAAAGATGCTCCAACTCACTGGATAAAATGTCCAGAATGTGCGTCATTAATGTTTTTTAAAGAGGTTGAAAATCAAAATAACATTTGTCCTAAATGTAACTTTCATATGAGAATAGGGGCAAAAAGAAGAATTGAGATATTAACAGATGCAGATTCTTTTGTTGAATATGATGCTGATTTAAAACCTATTGATCCTCTTAAATTTGTTGATAAAAAATCTTATAAAAAAAGAGTTGATGAAGCTACTAAAAAAACAGGAAGAAGTTCTGCAGTTGTAAGTGGTGAGTGTACAATCAATGGCATAGGTACTCAGATAGTTGTATTTGATTTTGCTTTTATGGGTGGAAGTTTAGGTTCTGTTGAAGGTGAAAAAATTGTTCGTGCAGTTGATAGAGCAATGGAAAAACACCAAGGTGTTATCATTGTTTCAGCTTCAGGTGGTGCTAGAATGCAAGAATCAACTTTTTCTTTAATGCAAATGGCTAAAACATCTGCAGCACTTAAAAGAATGGATAAAGCAAAACTTCCTTTTATTTCAGTATTAACTGATCCAACTATGGGTGGAGTATCTGCTTCATTTGCTTTCTTAGGTGATATTATTATGGCTGAACCTGGTGCACTTGTAGGATTTGCAGGGCAAAGAGTTATTAAACAAACTATTGGTGCAGATTTACCTGAAGGTTTCCAAAGAGCTGAATTTTTACTTGAAAAAGGTTCAATTGATATGGTTGTTAATAGAAATGATATGAAACAAACACTTTCTGATTTATTAACAATGTTCTCAAAAACTTCTAACGCTAGCTAATGGCTACAAGATTTGAAGAGGCTTTAGGTTTTAAACTTGAAGCTTCTAATCTTCTTTATGCTTTATGTGACTTTCAAACTATCCTAAATAAAGATATTTTTTTATATGATTTTTTAAATATTATAAAAAAATATGATATTAAAATTTTGCAATATAGAGATAAAATTAACTCTATAGAGACTCAAATTGAAAATTTACAATATTTAAAAAAACATCTTAATATTCCAATTATGATTAATGATAAGATAGAATTAATAAATTATGCAGATGGTTTACATTTAGGACAAGAAGATTTTGATTCAATTCATAGTGATAAAAAAATCGCTATAAAACTTATAAGAAAAAAAATAGGAAATAAGCTTTTAGGACTATCAACTCATAATGAAGTTGAGATTCTAGAGGCAAATGAATTAGATATAGATATGATTGGTCTTGGTGCGTATAAATCAACATCAACAAAAGATGTCCCAAATTTATTAGGTGATAAAATCACTTATTTAGCAAAGATATCAAATCATCCTGTTTGTGCAATAGGTGGAGTTAATATAAAAGATAAAATTGAAAATATATCATTTAATGTAGTAGGGAGTGGTTTATATGAAGATTAATATTTATGCAATTGTAAAACCGTCTTCTGATGAATTTGATAAGTTATCTAAAGAATTTATTAAAATGTGTTCAAAATATGCAAAAGTTCAAGTTCATTCTATTTTTAATAAAAATATTTCAAAAGCACAAACAATTGGTGAAAAAGAGGCAAAACAATCATACACTGATGCCTATAAACCATACATGAGTGGTTATTGTATTGCTTTGGATGTTTTAGGAAAAAGTGTTGATAGCTTTGAGTTCTCTAAAATGGTAACAAATAACAGTGAAGTTAACTTTTTTATTGGTGGAGCATATGGTTTTGAAAAAGATTTTTTAAAAAAATGCGATAAAATTATTAGTCTTAGTTCTCTCACAATGGCACATAAAGTGGTCACTCTTGTACTTTTAGAACAAATTTTTAGAGGGCTTGCAATAAAAAATAACCACCCCTATCATAAATAATTTATATAGTTTTAAGTATAATAGCGAAATTTTTTAAAAAAAGGTATAATGTGGCTAACTCGAAACAGATTGAAGAATTAAAAGAAATCTTAATTGAAAGAAAAGAAACAATTACTAAAAACATTCAAGGAAGTAGAGACAGTATCGACTCTTTGAAGGAATCTGAGTGTAAAGATGAGTATGATTATGCGGAAGTTTCTAGTGATAGTTTTAAAGAGGGAATTATTGCAAATCAACAAATAAAAGAGTTGAATGAAATTGAAGATGCCTTAAAGAGAATAGAAAAAGGTACTTATGGAATTTGTGAGATGTGTGATGAATCAATTGCAATTGGTAGACTAAGAGCTAAACCATTTGCAAAGTTTTGTACACCTTGTAGAGAAATTTACGAAGTAGAACAATAAAAAGGATAAAATGTGGGACTTAAAGCTTATATAGGTTTTTCTTTAGTATTACTAATTGCCGTTGGAGTTGGTGGATATGCAATTCAAAATGGTGAATATGAAATTACTGTTTGGAAATATACATTAAATTTACCAATTATATTTTGGGTACTTGCACCAGCAGTTGTATTATTTGTTTTTTCAGTTCTGCATTTAATGTTTTACGGTTCTGTAAACTACTGTAAGAGTAGAGGCTTTAATAAAGATGAAGCAACTATTATTGAAACTATAAAATCAATACTTTTACAAAAAGAAGATAAGAAAAAATTTAAAACGAATGGTTACAAGAATGTAGCTTCTATTTTAAATCAATTTAATATGGATGTTAAAGATTCTGCATTTACTTCTTCATATGAAGGTTTAAATCAAGTTGTTTCTCAAATAAAAGATATTAAATCTGGTAAGTATGTAAATGAAAAACCATTAAAATTAAATCTTAATTCAGAACTTGCTAAACAAAACTTAATTAATAAAATAAATGAACAAGTTGATTATGCAGTTGATATTTTAAAAAAATCTGACCAGTTTTCAGAAGACGTAGTTAGAGTTGCATATTTAAATGTTTTAGATAATAAAAGTATGACTACAATTAAAAAAGTTTATTCAAACGTTAAGCTTGATAAAGAAATGGCATTAAAACTTTTCTTAAAAGATATTGACAATACTGATTTTGGTTTATCAAAAGAAGAAATTTTAAAAATTACAAAAAGTTTGAATTATTCAAAAGAAGAGTATATTACTTTAGCAAAACTGTATAAAGATGGATTAACACCAGATAAATTACTTCAACTTTTTGAAACAATTTCAGAAGAGAATGAAGTTGCGATGGATGCATATTTATATGTTTTATTAGAACTTGAAATGATTGAAAAAGCAAAAGAAATATTATCAGGTTACCCTGAAAATGAATTTGTATTATTTAGAGCACTTTTAGATTTAAAAGATGCTGGAAAACACTACTCAGTGGATGATATTACTTATAATTAATGAAGAATAAAATAGATTTTAGCCAACCCCTAGTGGTGTTGGCTCCACTTGCTGGATATACCGATTTACCTTTTCGTGCAGTTGTTAAAAAATTTGGAGCAGATTTAACGATATCTGAAATGATATCTTCAAACGCTTTAGTTTATAAATCAGAAAAAACACGAAAAATGATTGAAAAATCACCAAGTGAAGACCCTTATATTGTACAAATTGCTGGAAATAACAAAGATATCGTAAGAGATGCTGTAGAAATTCTAAATGATATTGATGGTATTGATGGAATAGACTTAAATTGTGGTTGTCCTGCTCCAAAAGTATTTTCTCATGGTTCAGGTTCAAATCTTTTAGGGGATTTAAAAAAACTAGAAGAAATTTTAAGTACTGTAAAAAAATACAATAAAAAACAATATACTACTGCAAAAGTAAGAATAGGTGTAAATGAAAAAATACCTGTAGATATTGCAAAAGCAGTTGAATCTTGTGGTGTAGATTTTGTATCTGTACATGGAAGAACGAGAGCTGGAAAATATAAAGCTCCCGTAGATTATGATGCAATTAGACTTATGAAAGAAGCTGTTTCTATTCCTGTAATTGCAAATGGTGATATTAAAAGTTATGATAAAGCAAGAGAAGTTTTAGAATATACAAAAGCAGATGGAGTGATGATAGGTCGTGCAGCTATTGGAAATCCATGGATTTTTTATCAATTAAAGTATGGTGTAGAAAATATAGACCAAGATAAAAAAAGAGAAATAATATTAGAACACTATGATGAAGTATTAAAATTTCATGGAATTCATGGTGCTGTAATGTTTAGAAAATTACTACATTCTTATTCTAAAGGCTATAAAGGTGCTGCAGAATTTAGAGATATTATTAATCGTATTTCTGATGAAAAAGTTATGCGTGATATGATAGAAAACTTTTTTTAAAAACTTTTTAGATAGAATATTGCACTTTAATTAAGGGATATATTTGTCTGAACATTATTATGAATTAATAATCAAACCAAAACAACACTATGATACATTTCTCGACTTATTAGGTACTTTAACTAATAACGCGATAGAAGAAGCCGATGGTTCTATTATTGCAAGAAGTGAAGATGATTTATGCGATGTAGAATTTGGAATAAATGAATTTGCAAAAGCATTAAATGTTCAATGTGAAACAGTTTTAACAAAAAAAGAAAATATAGATTGGATTAAACAGTATCAAGAGTCTGTAAAGTCAATTGAAATAGGAAAGTTTTTCATTAGACCATCATGGGATGAGTCTAAGGATGACAAAATAAATATTATTATTGATCCTGCTTTATCTTTTGGTTCAGGACATCATGAAACTACTTCAAGTTGTATAGAAGCAATTAGCGAATATGTAAAAAAAGATGATACAGTTTTAGATGTTGGAACTGGTAGTGGAATACTTGCAATTGCTGCGTCAAAGCTAGGTTGTAAAGTTGATATTTGTGATACAGATGAAGTTTGTATAAATGATACAAAATCTAATTATGAGTTAAATAATACAAAATTTGAAAACTCATGGATAGGTAGTGCAAATAATGCCAAAGAAAAATATGATGTTGTTATAGCAAATATTGTTGCTGATGTATTGGTTTTTATTGCAAGTGATTTAAAAAAATGCTTAAACAATGATGGTATACTAGTTATATCAGGTATATTAGATAAACATATAGATAAGGTTTTAAGAAAATTTCAAGATTTAGAACAGTTAAAATTAATCCATAAGAATGAATGGGTAACTGTAGTATTTAAAAAATAAAAGGGAGTTATATTTTATGAACGACAAGAATAATAGAAATAGTAACGGTGGAGATAATAACAATAATTTTTTCAATAATAATCCACTTTTAGTATTTGTAATTTTTTCAATAGTGACGATATTTGTATTTAAAGCAGTGTTTCCAGAAGGAAATAATTCAGGAATGGGTTCTTCTAACTCGTCATCTGCTGCATTTGGTAAAGCTAAAAATCAAACTATCGCATATTCAGAATTAAAAAAATTAATTGATTCTGGAAAGATAAATCATGTAGGAATTGGTAATACTCAAATAAAAGCAATTTCTAAAGGGTCAAATGGTTCTGTAACAAGTTATACAGCAAGAAGAGTAATACCAGATAATACTTTAGTTCCAAGTTTAGAAAAAAATGGAATTACCTATGGTGGAATAAATGAAGAGAATCTAATTGCAGATGTTCTTTTTGGATGGGTTTTACCTATTTTCATATTCTTTGCAATATGGATGTTCTTAGCTAAAAGAATGTCAAAGTCTATGGGTGGAGGCTCAGGGGGAATTCTTGGAATTGGAAGTTCTAAGAAGATGATTAATTCTGAAAAACCAAATGTAACTTTTGATGATATGGCTGGAAATAAAGAAGCTAAAGAAGAAGTACAAGAAGTAGTTGATTTCTTAAAAGATCCAGAAAGATATGTAAAGCTTGGAGCACAGATTCCAAAAGGTGTTTTATTAGTAGGACCTCCAGGAACTGGTAAAACTTTACTTGCAAAAGCTGTTGCTGGTGAAGCTAGTGTTGAGTTTTTATCTGTATCAGGTTCTGCTTTTATTGAGATGTTTGTAGGTGTTGGAGCTTCAAGAGTTAGAGACCTTTTTGAACAAGCAAAAAAAGTTGCTCCTGCTATTATTTTTATTGATGAAATTGATGCAATTGGTAAATCTAGAGCATCTGGTGGTCCAATGGGTGGTAATGATGAGAGAGAACAAACTCTGAATCAATTACTTGCCGAAATGGATGGATTTTCAACAGAGCATGCTCCTGTTATTGTATTGGCTGCAACAAATAGACCAGAAGTTCTTGACCCAGCATTATTAAGACCAGGAAGATTTGATAGACAAGTACTTGTTGATAAACCAGATTTTGAAGGTAGAAAAGAAATTCTTAATGTACATATCAAAAATGTGGTATTAGGAAAAGATGTTGATTTAGTTGAAGTAGCAAGAATGACAGCAGGACTTGCAGGGGCAGATTTAGCAAATATTATTAATGAAGCTGCACTTTTAGCAGGACGAGCTAAAAAAGATGAAGTAACATATGAAGATTTTAAAGAAGCAGTTGAAAGACAAATTGCAGGACTAGAAAAGAAATCAAGAAGAATTTCTCCTAAAGAGAGAAAGATAGTTGCTTATCACGAATCTGGACATGCGGTTATTGCTGAGATTACAAAAGGTGCGAAAAAAGTAAATAAGGTTTCAATTGTTCCAAGGGGACTTGCAGCACTTGGTTATACACTAAATACACCAGAAGAAAATAAATATTTAATGCAAAAACATGAACTAATCGCTGAAGTTGACACTTTACTTGGTGGACGTGCTGCAGAAGAAGTATTTATTGGTGAAATTTCTACTGGTGCAGGAAATGACTTAGAAAGAGCAACTGACATTATCAAATCTATGGCTTCTGTTTATGGAATGAGTGATGTTGCTGGTTTAATGGTTCTTGAAAAAAGACAGAATCAATTTTTAGGTGGGCAAACAACAAAAGATTTCTCAGATGAGATGGCTAAGAATTTAGATGATCATGTTAAATCTTTACTTAATGAAAGATATGATGCTGTACTTGAGTCTTTAAGAGAGCATAACGATGCAATTGAAGAAATGACTGCTGAGTTACTTGATATTGAAGTTATTTCTGGAGAAAGAGTTAGAGAGATTATTAAAGCTCATGGTGGAGAAGTTTTTGAAGATGAAGATTTGCATACTGAGTCTTTAAAAGATACTTCTGATGAAAAAACTTCAGATAAAGAAGATGATTCTATTGTTGAATCTGATGATAATGAAAAATCAAATTCTGATACAACTTTAGAAGATGTTGAAGAGAATATTGAAGAAGAAAAAAAAGATAAAGAGTAAAAATGTTTGATAGTATTATTGCAAAAGAGGGTCAAAAATCTATTTTTCTTGCATTTATTGCAATGTTAGTGTTTATATTAGCCGAATGTAGTTTTTTAGCTTTTATATCTTTTGCTTTAGTACTAATTTTTATTTTTATTTATAGAAACAATGCTTTAAAAACAAATTCAAATTCAAATGGTATTTTATCTCCTATTTCTGGTGTAGTCTCTGCAATAGATGTAAAAGATAGAAATAAATTAATATATATAGATGTTAGTTTATGTAATACGCATATTTTAAGAGCTTTAGAAGATGGAGCATTTAAGCTTAGCTACAAAAGAGGTTTAAATCTTTTTCTATCAACTTTTAAAGCAAAAGTATTAAATGAGAAAGCTACAATAGAATTCGAAAATTCTACTATGGAATTAATATCTTCTATGTGCAATACTACTATTGATATAAAAGAAAACAATAATTCATTAAAAGGTGAAAGAATAGGTGTTTTTTTACAAGGACAAATTATAGTCACTATAAAACCTGAATTTGAACTTTCAGTTAAAATTGGTGATAAACTTGAATCTGGAGTTAGTATAATTGCCAATAAAATAGATATAGAAAAAAAACAAGAAGAAAATATTTAATCTTCTTGACAAAAAGAATTTAACCTATTATAATTCTTTACTACAAAAAATTAGGAGAGTACAATGAAAATATTTGATTTTTATAATAACCATTTCATAAAAAGTGTTAACACTCTTCTGCTTCTTTCAAAATCACTCTAATATTTAACAATTAAATATAAATAACAATCACGCAAATTAGTTTTTACTTTTTTTACAATAAAAAAAGGATATAATACACGACTTTTACAGGGGTTTAAACAATGGATAAAAATAGAATTATAGTATTTGATACAACTTTAAGGGATGGAGAACAAAGTCCAGGTTGTTCAATGAACACAGAAGAAAAGATTAAAGTAGCTTTACAATTAGAAAAATTAGGTGTAGATGTAATTGAAGCAGGTTTTGCAGCGGCATCTCCTGGTGATTTTGATGCAGTAAGTAGAATAGCAGAGCAAGTTAAAAACTCTTCAATCTGTTCTTTAAGTAGAGCGATTGATAATGATATTAAACAATCAGGATTAGCAGTTTCAAAAGCACCTTTACATAGAATTCATACATTTATTGCAACTTCACCAATTCATATGAAATATAAATTAAAAATGAGTGAAGACGAAGTTATTAAAAGAGCAGTTCATGCAGTAGAGTATGCAAGAACATTTGTAGATGATGTAGAGTTTTCTTTAGAAGATGCTGGAAGATCAGAAATACCATTTATGAAAGAAGTTATGGATGCAGTTATTGCTGCTGGAGCTTCAACTATTAACTTACCAGATACAGTTGGATATAGATTACCACATGAATTAGGTGCTATGGTAAAAGAATTATCTGATTTTGCAGGTGATAGAGCTATTATTTCTGTACATAATCATAATGATTTAGGATTATCAACTGCAAATACTTTAGCAGCAGTTATGAGTGGTGCTAGACAAATTGAAGTTACTATGAATGGTTTAGGTGAAAGAGCAGGAAATTCTGCTTTAGAAGAAGCTGTAATGGCAATTAAAACTAGAAAAGATGTATTTGGTGAATTATATACAGGAATTAATACTCCAGAGTTATATCCAACTTCTAGATTAGTTGCAACAATTACAGGTGTTGAACCACAACAAAATAAAGCTATTATTGGTAAAAATGCTTTTTCTCATGAAAGTGGTATTCACCAAGATGGTGTATTAAAACATCAAGAGACTTATGAAATTATGAAACCAGAAGATGTAGGTGTATATAAAGAGTCTACATTAATCTTAGGTAAACACTCAGGACGTGCAGCATTTAGAGATAAAATTGTACATTTAGGTTTTGATAAAGTTTCTGATGAAGAATTAAATTCTGCATTTGATAGATTTAAAATTTTGGCTGATAAGAAAAAAGAAGTTACAGATGATGATGTAAGAATGTTAATCACTGATGAGTCGTTAAACTCTGATAAAACTTATGAGTTAGTAGGATTACAAATCTCTGACTGTTCAAATGGTATGCCAATGGCAGCTGTTTCAATTAAGTACAAAGACCAAGTTATGAAAGATGCAAATATTGGTGATGGTACTATGGACTCAATCTTTAAAACAATTGATAGATTGACAGGATATACAGGAGAATTAAAAGATTATAAAGTTTTATCTGTAACTGAAGGTAAAGATGCTTTAGCAAAAGTTACGACAAGAGTATCTTTTGATGAAAATTCACCTGAATTTGTTGGTCATGGTTTAAGCATTGATACTATGCTTGCAACTGCAAAAGCATATTTAGGAGCAGTAAATTCTTACCTTTCTCAAAAAGAGAGATTATCTAAAAAAACTGAACATCAAGTTTAATAAAATGTAAGAAAAGTGGAATATTCTACTTTTCTTACTTCTTCTTTATAAAATAACCAAAAACACTATGTTTCACAAGCATTTTTCAGCAAATAATTTGATTAATAATAATAAAATAATATTAATATTACAAAGTTAGTAATGAATGAGGGAGAAATAAAATATGACTCAATTTAACTTCTTTTTGAAGCTTTTGAAGGAATCTTTTAGAGATTTGATTCCTATTGTCGTTGTTATCCTATTCTTTCAATTAGCGATTATCCAAGCTGTTCCAGACGGTTGGGTAAGTACAGCAATTGGTTTAGGTATTGTTGGTGTTGGACTTGCTATTTTCTTACAAGGTCTAGAAATTGGTATTTTCCCAGTAGGGGAAGGGCTTGCAAGAGATTTTGCAAAACACGGTACTATGTTGTGGGTACTATTTTTTGGATTTTTAATTGGTTTTGGTACAACTATTGCAGAACCAGCTCTTGCTGTAATTGCAGATAAAGCAGCTTCCATATCAAGTGGAAGAATTGATGCAACTATATTAAGACTTGTTGTTGCAGGTTCAGTTGGGTTCGCAATTTTCTTAGGTGTTTATAGAATCTATAAAGGACACCCAATTCACTACTATATCATAGCTGGATATATAGCAGTTGTAAGTGTTACTTTTTTTGCACCACAAGAGATTATTGGACTTGCTTATGACCTTGGTGGAGTTACAACATCAACCGTAACAGTACCTTTAGTTGCCGCACTTGGTATTGGATTAGCTTCTACAATTAAAGGAAGAAATCCTGTTGTTGATGGATTTGGATTAATTGCCTTTGCATCTTTAACACCAATGATTTTTGTACAGGTTTACGGTATTGCTGTTTATAATCTTGTTGAAGCAAAAGAAGTAACAGAAGTAGTTGTTGAAGCTTCAGTTTCTTCAGTTGCTAATATAACTTTCTCTTCAATACTTACAGGAATAGGTTCTGTAATAAAAGATGTTGCACCAATATTATTGATTATTTTATTTTTTCAATATGGTGTTATTAAGAAAAAAATAGAAAATATTAAAACTGTATTTTTTGGGTTTGCTTTAGTAATAATTGGTCTTTATGCTTTTATTTTAGGTCTTGAAATGGGTCTATTCTCACTTGGTGAGACAATGGCTTATCAATTAACAAAAAGAGATTCCGTTTTTGTAATTTATGCATTCGCATTTGCTATTGGTTTTTCTACGACTATGGCAGAGCCAGCATTAATGGCAATTGCAAAAAAAGCAAAAGAAATTTCTGATGGTAAAATTAATGACTTTGCCTTAAGACTTTTCGTTGCCTTTGGTGTTGCTATGGGTATTGCTCTTGGAGCATTTAGAATTGTTGATGGTGGACATATTCATTACTATATTATTGTTGGATATATTTTAGTAATTATTCTTACTTTTATTGCACCAAAATATATTATTCCTATTGCCTATGATTCGGGTGGGGTTACAACATCTACTGTAACTGTTCCATTAGTTGCCGCATTAGGTATTGGACTTGCTACAAATATTGAAGGTAGGTCACCACTTATTGATGGTTTTGGTCTTATCGCTTTTGCTTCATTATTTCCAATGATTACGGTAATGCTATATGGTATTATTACTGAAAAACTTGGAATTAAATCAGATACAGAGATCGAAGCTGCAAATATTTTAAAAGATGCACTTATTGATGCAGAAAATATGGATTTAGCTACAGTTAATATTGATGGAAGTGATAGACGACATTCTTTACCTATGGACTTTAGTGCCGTAGTAATTATAGTTCCTAAAGATAAAAAGATTGATGCAATACAAGCAGCTAATAAGGCAGGAG
This sequence comes from Arcobacter sp. LA11, assembly GCF_001895145.1. NCBI lineage: Bacteria > Pseudomonadati > Campylobacterota > Epsilonproteobacteria > Campylobacterales > Arcobacteraceae > Arcobacter > Arcobacter sp. LA11. The sequence goes on from NZ_BDIR01000002.1 coordinate 331,996, forward strand.
CTCCTGGAGTTACAGTTCTTCGTGCAGATGGTATTGGTCTTGGTAAAATTGATAACTATTATAGAACTTCATTTGAAGCAAATGATGCAATGTTATTATTTTTACTTCCTCAAAGTTTAGTGAATCCAGTTATTAAATCTATAATTCACTCTTTACATATTACTACTACAGGAAAAGGTATAGCATTTGCTTTCCCTCTAACTCATATGAAAGGTATTAGTTTAAGTAGACATGATATCTTTGTTAACAGAAAAGATCATAAAAATATTGATTCTGAAGAGTTAATAAAAGAGGAAGAAAAGAAAGCGGAAGAAAAAATTACAGAAACAGCTGTAGTACATGATCCAATTATCAACAAAAAATGAATTAGATAAGTTTATTAGTACAGGGGAACCTGTACTGATTTATTTTTCAGGAGAAAACTGTTCCGTTTGTAAGGTCTTAAAACCTAAGATTGATGAAATAATTCCACAAAAATTCCCAAAAATGAAAACATACGAAGTAAAAGTAGATTTATATAAAGAGATAGCAAGCAAATTTTCGGTATTTTCTATTCCAACAATACTAGTCTTTTTTGATTCAAAAGAGTTTTTTAGAAAAGGAAGAAATCTTTCTATCACTCATTTTTGTGATGAATTAAAAAGGCCGTATAATTTATTTATGGATTAAGATAAATGAAAAGAGCACTATTAATTTTTTTACTTGTATTCATAGCGATGCAAGTTATTCAAACTGAGAAAACTAACGTACAGGCTTCTAAAGACTTAGAGATAAAAGCTCCTGCGCATATTAAATCTGTATTTGAAACTTCATGTTATGATTGTCATTCAAATAATACAAAATGGCCTTGGTATTCAAATATAGCACCTTTATCATGGATTATTAGCTCAAATGTAAAAAATGCAAGAGCTGGAGTCAATTTTTCGATTTGGGAAAGTTATACTCCTGAACAAAAAAAGAAAAAGTTAAAGAGAATATTTAGAACAGTATATGCCGCTATGCCTTTACAAAGTTATGTAAGATTTCATGAAGATGCAGATTTAACAAGAGAACAAAGAACAATGATAAGAGAGTGGACTGGAGTGAAAAAATAAATTGAGAGAAGAAGTTCAAGAGTTACTAGACCAGAAGAAAACTTTATTAACTGTTACTTATTTTAAACTTCAAAGATTGTTTGAAAAAAAGTATGGAGTAAATACTGTAGTTCTTATGGAAATAGGAACATTTTTTGAAGTTTACGAAGTAAATAATGATGAAGAACAAGTTGGAAAAGCAAAAGAAATAGCTGAACTTCTAAATATTCAACTTACGCGTAAGAATAAATCAATTTTAGAAAATTCACAAGAAAATCCAATTATGGCAGGTGTTCCTGCAATATCACTTGAAAAACATTTAGCTAGAATAATATCTGAGCAAAAGTATACAGTAGTAATAATCAAACAACGTGGATTACCTCCAAAAGTATCTAGATATCTTGACACAGTTGTAAGTCCAGGTACAAACTTTGATTTTGTGATTGACCAAGATGAAAATAATATTACATCTTTGGTAATTGACCAAATCAAAGGAATTTATTTAGTTGGATATTCGGCAATAGATGTTACAACTGGAAAATGTTTTTACAATGAAGTTCATGGAACAAGTGAAGATAAGTTTTATGCACTTGATGAAGTTTTCAATTATATGAATATGCATAAAACAAATGAAGTAGTAGTAACTTTTACAGATAAAAATATAAATCAAAAAGAAGTTATAGATTACCTAGAACTTGCTTTAAAAACTTTCCATATAGGAAACTTTTGTCCAAAAATTTCTTATCAAAATGAATTGTTTAAAAATGTATTTAATATAGAATCTCTTTTAACTTCTATTGAACATCTTGATATGGAAAGAGTACCTTTAAGTACAGAGGCTTTAGCTATTTTAATTGATTTTGTAATAGGTCATGATTCAAATATTGTTCAAAAACTTTCATATCCAGTTAAACTTGATGTTAGTAAATACATTTATCTTGGAAATAATGCCTTAGAGCAATTAAATATTATAGAAACAACACATAATCCAAGTTTGATAAAACTTATAAATAATACATCAACAGCTATGGGTAAAAGACTTTTAAAAGAGAGACTTACTCATCCTGTAAAAGATAGTAAAGAGTTACTTAGAAGATATGCTCTTTCAAAAGAATTATATGATTACCATGGACCTATAGAGAATGAACTAGCAAATATTTACGATATAGAAAGACTTACAAGAAGAATAAAACTTACAAGACTTCATCCTTTTGAACTAAATTATTTATATGACTCTTTACAAAGTATAAAAGAAGTTGTATCTTTTATGGAAAACTACAAGTTTATAACTCCTCCTTGTTCTTTAGCTGAACTTCAAATGTTTATAGATTCAATAGAATCAACGTTCAATTTAGCAGTATCTGGAAAGTATATGTTAAAAGATGTTGAATGTAATATGGTTTGCGATGGTGTAAATACACAAATAGACGAGCTTAATAAAGAAAACGAAGAACTTTATGGGAAACTAGAACTTTTAAGAAGTCATATTTTTTCTTTTATAAATAGTAGTGATTCAAACTATGTTAGTATAAATAGACTTGATAAAGAAGGTTTTTTTCTATCTTTAACAAAAAATAGATTCAATCTTATTAAAGAAGAGTTATTAAATTCGCATATTATTATTGATGATGAACTTCTTTTATTTAAAGACTTTAATATAAAAATACAAACTACATCAGTAAAAATCTCGTGCCCTTTTACAGATACTATTTCAGATAAATATGTTCATAACCTAAGAAAAATTATTGAACTTAATAAACTTGTATTTAAAGAAAAACTTACAGAATTTGAAAAGAAATTTGCAACACTTTTAGAAGACTTAGTACAGTTTATTGCAGAAGTTGATTTAACTATATCAAATATCAAAACAGCTAAAAAATACAACTATGTATGTCCAAAAATAGTAAAGATAAAAGAAGATGAAAACTTTTTAGAAGTAATTGATTTACGGCACCCAATTATTGAAGCGAATGAAGAACAGGGTATTTATGTGCCAAATGATATTATTTTAGGTGAACTATCTTTAGCAAATGAAGAGTTCAAAAATAATGTGATAATTAAAAACTCAAATCCAATAAACATGTACAATAATAAAATGCATGGTGTTTTATTATATGGAATAAACTCTTCTGGAAAATCTTCACTTATGAAGTCAATAGGAATTGCAGTAATACTAGCACAAGCAGGTTTTTATGTCCCTGCTAAGTCTATGAGATTTTCTATTTTTGATTCTGTATTTACTAGAATATCTGGGGCTGATAATATTGCAAAAGGTTTATCTTCTTTTGCAGTTGAGATGTTAGAGCTTAAAAATATTTTTAACCGTGCAACTAACCAATCTCTTATTTTAGGAGATGAAATCTCACATAGTACAGAAACTATGAGTGGAGTTAGTATTGTTGCAAGTTCTATTTTAAAGCTATCAAAACTAGAGTCAATGTTTATTTTTGCAACACATTTACATCAATTACCAGAAATAAAAGAGATACAAAAACTAAAAAATATAATTCCTCTTCATTTATCTGTTATGTATGAAGATGAAGAAGATAAGTTAATTTTTGATAGAAAGTTAAAATATGGAAGTGGTTCATCTATGTATGGCCTTGAATATGCAAAATCACTCCATATGGATAAAGAATTCTTACAAGTGGCAAATGACATAAGAAAAAAACTTACAGATGATTACTCTGCAGTTGAAAGAATTACTCATAAAAAATCATCAAAATACAACAAAGATGTTTTTGTAAGTTCTTGTGTGATTTGTGGAAGAGCTTGTGATGATGTTCATCATATTAAAGAACAAGCACGTGCAAATAAAGATGGTTTTATAGGACATATCAATGCAAACCATAAGTATAATTTGATACCATTATGTAAACAACATCATAAAATGGTTCATGATGGAACAATAAATGTAAATGGATTTGTAGCAACATCTAAAGGTCTTGAGTTACATTATACATCAGCTGATGAGGTGAAATAGCATGAAATATATTATTGGTATAATATTAGTTTTTTCAATCTCTTTATTTGCAAAGCAGAGTTTAGAAAAAGAAAAAGTAGATTTAACAAAACCACATTTAAAATCTGTTCATGAAAAAGGTTTATCAAAAAAAGAACTAGCTTTTCAAAAATATAAACAAAAATTAGAAAAAGAGAATCAAAAACTAGAAGATGATGGTTTTTGTTCTTGTAATAATAACTAGGGTAAAACCCTAGTCTTTAGATTTATATATGTCCTACTGTATCAAAGGCTTCTTTTAAGTCAAGTCTACCTTCGTAGAAAGCTTTTCCAACAATCATACCTGCAATGTTTCCATTGTCTTTACACTCTAAAACATCTGTGATATCTTTTACTCCACCTGAAGCAATTGTATCAATTCCAGATGCAAGTGCTATTGATTCTGTAAATTCTACATTAACCCCACAAAGCATTCCATCTTTTGAGATATCAGTACAAATAATAGCTTCAACACCAGCATTTGCAAACTCTTTTGCTAAATCAGTTGCTTTCATAGATGAAACTTCTGCCCATCCTTCAACTGCAACCATGCCATCCATTGCATCAATGCCTACTGCAATAGGGTATTTTGCTGCCATATCTTTTACAAACTGAGGGTCCTTAACTGCTATTGAACCTAAGATAAGTCTATCAACACCAAGTTCAATATACATTTTGATAGTTTCTTCATCCCTAATTCCACCACCAAGTTCTATTTTAAGATTACAGTTTTCTCTAATCTTTTTGATTTGCTCTAAATTTGCTGGTTCACCTGCAAATGCACCGTTTAAATCAACTATATGAAGCCATTTACTCCCAAGTTCCTCAAATTTCTTTGCAACTTGCCATGGTTCATCTGAATAGATTTTTGCACTATCCATAAGTCCTTTACTTAGTCTTACAGCTTTTCCGTCTTTCAGGTCTATTGCTGGTAAAATATCCATAGTATCTCTTCCCTTTTTTAGTGTTTTAAATTCATAAAATTTTTAAGTATTTTTAGTCCATTTTCATGAGATTTTTCTGGGTGTGGTTGAAAACCATAAATGTTCTCTTTATGTACTGCACTTACAAAATCATATCCATATTCAGTTTTTCCAATAATATTTTTCTCATCAGTTATTGCATGATAAGAGTGTACAAAATAAAGGTACGGATCTTTTAATCCTTCAAATAAAGTATGATCATCTTGTGTTTTAATTGTATTCCATCCCATATGTGGGATTTTTGTATCTTCATGCATTTTTGATTTATCAAATTTTACAACTTTCCCATCTACAAGTCCAAGACCTTTATGCTCTCCAAACTCTTCAGAGCTTTCAAATAAAAGTTGCATACCAAGACAGATACCTATCATAGGCTTTCCAGTCTTTGCAAAGCTATAGATTGCTTCTTTCATACCTGTTTCATTTAGGTGTTCCATTGCATCACCAAATGCACCAACTCCTGGTAAAATGATTCTATCAAAGTTTTTTAGTTCTTCAGGGTTTTTTACAAATGAAGCTTTTGTATCTAATAGATGACAAGCATTATAAACTGAAGCAAGATTTCCCATATTATAATCGATAATTCCAATCAATTAATATCCTTTGTGTTATTTAAGAAGTAGGCATTATACTAAAATTTAGCATCAGCTAGGGTTAAAGAAAAAAGCACTTCATTGTTTTTTTTTTCTAAAGCTTTCTTTGCTTCTAAAATAGTAGTACCAGTTGTAATTAAATCATCTACTAAGATAATCTTTTTGTTTGATAAAGATGTTTTGAATTTTCTTTTATTCTTTTGTCTATACTCTAAATCATGTCCTGCATATTTTACTATATTTGTGGCTTTGAGTTGGTTATAGATTGGTTTTATATTTTTTGATTTTAGATGACGTGAAAGAATTGCAGTTTGTGAAAACTTATGTCTTGTGTGTTCATCTATTCCTATTGAATAAACTAATTCTTCAAATTCAAAGTTTTTTGCAAATTTTTTGAATGATAGTTTGGCTAGTATATTGAAAACTTTGTCTCCATGAAAGTAGTATTTTGAGGTTATTAGGTATTCAATTTCTGAGAATGAATAGAAGGAGTAGTTATAAAAATCTTTTTTTAGTTCTCTTTTGTGGAACGAGGGTGTTAGTAAGTTTTGTCGGCATTTATTGCAAATGATTTTGAATGATAGTTGTTCACATGATAAGCATTTCATAATTGGAATTATTATATAGTAATGAACTTTATACTTTTCTTTTTAGTAAAGAAAAGTACCAAAAGAAAAGCGTTCGCAGGTTCCAAAATAGCTAAAAAATATATAGAAATTCTAAAATTACAAAACTCGACTACGTACCTTTGTCTCAGACAGTTGTAATTTTTTTACGAATTTATATAGATTTTTCTTAACGCTACTTTGAAAATACTTACATTTTGATAGTTTGAATATTTTAAAGGAATTGTCTTATGAAAAAAATCTTAATTGTTATAATATTTTCATTATTTGTTAGTGCAAATGAAAAAACAGATATAGATAAATGGTTAACTTATTATTATCTTCAACCAGAACCAAATAAATTTGAAATTGTAGTTAAAGAATTATCTTCAATAGGCTTTTTAGAAAGAAAAAAATCTTTAGCGCCAATGGGAGGTTTCTTTTCTGTAATATTTAGAGGAAATAAAAATAAAGTTGATAAATGGATAGATTTTTTAGTAAATTTAAAAGAAAATGAGAGAAAAATATTCATTATGGCTTTATATTATTCTGATATAAAAGATAAATATGAACATATTAAAAAGTTAGTTAAAACAGAAAAAGAAAAAAAATTATTGTTTGGAATAAAAAAACTTAAGTTTATAAATCTTATTGATATGGATGTTATATCAGCTAAAACTTTAGATATTCATTGGGGAGCTTTTATGGCTTCAGGTGATGAACGACATATATATAAGATAATTGATTCGTTATCTTTTGGCGGGATAAAAGGTAAAAAGCCTACAAATATTTTAATTATAGAAGAAACAGCTAAATGGTCTTTATCATCTAATGCTAAACAACATAAAAAAGTGTTAGACATATGTAAATATTTTATTGATAATCCTCAGTATACTACTGATGATGTAAATCAAATATTAAAAAATATTGTTAAAAAAGTTGAGAAGAACCATAATTAGTTTGTTGAGATTTAATATTTAGTATAGGTTCAAGGTGGAGCTTTAATTTTAAAGTAGAGTTTACTAGAAGTAAATGAGCATTTAAAATTGAAGTTTCAACGCAGAAGATGTGCTAAAGATTAAATCTTCAACACAGCCATGAATGCTTCTTGTGGTACGTTCACCTTTCCAATTGCTTTCATTCTTTTTTTACCAGCTTTTTGTTTTTCTAGTAGTTTTCTTTTTCTTGTAATATCTCCACCATAACATTTTGCGGTTACGTTTTTACCTGTTGATTTTACTGTTTCTCTCGCAATAATTGTTGAACCAATACTTGCTTGAATAGCAACTTCAAAAAGTTGTCTTGGTATTAATTCTTTTAAGGCTTTGATAAATTCTCTACCTTTACTAAGTGCTTTATTTTCTGGAACGATAATTGATAAGGCATCAACAACATCACCAGCAACTTTGATATCAAGTTTTTGTAAAACACCTGGTCTAAATCCAACTGGTTCATAATCGAAAGATGCATAACCTTTTGTTGTTGATTTTAGTTTATCATAGAAGTCCATTACGATTTCATTCATTGGAATATCATAATCTAAAAGTACTCTTTTCCCTATATAGTCCATTTTATTTTGGATAGCTCTTTTGTCATTTAAAAGCTTGATTACATTTCCTAAAAACTCATCAGGAACTAAAACTGTAGCTTTTACATATGGTTCAAAAATTGTCTCTATATAGTTTGGCTCTGGTAGTTCTGATGGATTTTGGATTGTGATTCTTTCTCCATCTTTTTTTAGAACTTCATATATAACTGTTGGTGCAGTTGCTATTAAATCTAAGTTGAATTCTCTTTCAAGTCTTTCTTTTATAACTTCCATATGAAGCATACCTAAAAATCCTGTTCTAAATCCAGAACCAAGTGCCGCAGAAGATTCTGGTTCAAAAGAGATAGATGAATCATTTAGTTGTAACTTTGTAAGTGCTTCTCTTAAATCCTCAAACTTATCAGTTTCAATTGGGTAAATCCCAGCGAATACGAAAGGTTTAGCAGGCTCAAATCCATCAATAGCAACAGGTGTTGGGTTTTTTGCATCAGTTATTGTATCCCCAACTGCAATACCATCTAAAGTTTTAAGCCCTAATACAACAATACCTATTTCACCAGTTTTGATTTCATTTGTATTTTGTCTTTTTAATGGATGAGGATACATTAAGTTAAGAACTGGATGTTCAACTTTTGTATTCATCATCTTCATCATTTGACCTTTTTTGATACTCCCTTCATAAACTCTTACAAGTGCAAGAGCTCCAAGGTAGTTATCAAACCAAGAATCATAGATTAGTGCTTTTGTAGGAGCATTTTCATCACCTTGTGGTGCTGGAACTCTATCAACAATTGAATCAATTAAGTCTCTAACTCCAAGACCTGTTTTCGCAGAAATTAGATTGTTTTCTGTACAGTCAAGTCCAATCGCTTCTTCTACTTCTTCTAAAACTCTATCTGGGTCAGCAGAAGGCAAATCAATTTTATTTACAACAGGAAGTAGTTCTAAGTCATTGTCCATTGCTATATAAACATTTGCAATAGTTTGTGCTTCAACACCTTGTGTTGAATCTACAATAAGTAAAGCACCTTCTGATGAGGCTAAAGAACGACTCACTTCATAAGAAAAATCAACATGACCTGGAGTGTCAATAAGATTTAGAACATAATTCTGGCCATCTTTTACATAGTCAAGTCTTACACTTTGAGCTTTAATAGTAATACCACGCTCTTTTTCAATATCCATTGTATCCATAACTTGTGCTGACATATCTCTATCTGCAACTGAACCACACTCTTGAATAATTCTATCTGCTAGTGTTGATTTTCCATGGTCAATATGAGCAATAATTGAAAAGTTTCTAATATTTTCTTGCAACGTATAATCCTATTTAATATATTTTATCGCGATTATATCTAAAAAAAAGTAAGTTTCGTGTTAAGTAAAAAGTTAAGAGAAGTTTTAAGTAGGAAATTTAAAAAAGATAGATTTTAGGCTTTTTGCCTAAAATCTATAAAAGAATAAAGACTATCTAGAGATAGAACCTTCAACTCTTCTGTTCATTGCTTTACCTTCAGCAGTCTCATTTGATGCTTTAGGATTTAATTCTCCATATCCAACAGAGTTTAATCTTGCTTTTTCAACACCGTAAGCTTCTAATGCTTTAACAGTAGACGCTGCTCTTCTTTCAGATAATTTTTGGTTATATGCATCTGAACCATCTGAATCTGTATGAGCTTCAATTTTACCTTTAACTGATGGGAAAGCTTTCATGAAGTCTGCAAATTTTTTGATTTTTGAAGAGTAAGAGTTGTTAATTACTGCAGAGTCAGTATCAAAATTAATATTTAAGTTAACTTTTAATGAACAACCAGTTTCATCAACGATATCACCTTTTGGAGTATTTGGACATTTGTCATTTGCATCAACAACACCATCACCATCAGAATCTTTTGGCATTACTACATCAACTGGAGTAATAACTGGAATTGGTTCTTTTTTCATCATTGGAGCAGGAGCAGCTTTTTTTCCAAATGGAATAGCTAAACCAACTGTATATAATAAGTTGTTATCACCATGATCAAATTCAACTAAGTGTCTAACGTCAGCTTTTAAAGCTACTGCTTCAGAAATTTTATATTTGATACCAACACCGTAGTTAGCGAATAAACCATCTTCATTATCAAACTCTTCGTTATCAAAAATTTCAACACCAGCCCCGATTAATCCATATAATGACGTAGAATCAGATAAACCATACTCTTTTACTAAGTTTGCGAATACTCTAGTAATTCCTGTATCTTCATTTGTACCATTTCTTGTGTAATCAACATCTTCTAAACTTCTTAAGAAACCTAGTTCTACTTGATCAAACATAGAATCATCTAAGTTAAAACCTAAACTTAAACCAGCATCTGCATAGTTTCTTTCTAAATCTAAGTTACCTTCCGTATAAACTCCACCAATCATAGGCGTGATTTCATATTTATATTCACTATTTGCAGCGAACATCATTGAAGCACATAGTGCAGTTGATAATAGTATCTTTTTCATAATTTTCCCTTGTGTTTGTTATTTTGCAATATTTTATCTAAAAATAAATTAAATCTTTATTTATCTTAAATTACTATATAAAAATCGAATTTACTGATTCATTATTAGTAATTCTTCTAATAGTTTCACCAATAATTCTTGAACCTGTTAATACAGTGATTTTATCACTTTCTCCATGCATTGGAATTGTATCTGAGATAATTAATTCATCCAATGTTCCCTCATTTAGTCTATCAAATGCTGGTCCTGATAGTACACCATGAGTACAGCAGGCCATTACTGATGTCGCACCTTTTTTCTTTAATACTTCAGCAGCTTTAACTAAAGTTCCAGCAGTATCAACCATATCATCAACTAAGATTACATCTTTACCTTCAACGTCACCAATGATATTCATAACTTCTGCAACATTTGCTTTTTCTCTTCTTTTATCAACAATTACTAAGTCATATCCTAGTTTATCTGCATAGCTTCTTGCCCGTGCAACTCCGCCAATATCTGGACTTGCAATGATTGGGTTTTTTAGATTTTTAGATTTTAAATAATCTACAAACATAACTGAACCATATAAGTTATCAACAGGGATATTGAAAAATCCTTGAATTTGTGCAGCATGTAAATCAATAGTAATCATTCTATCAATACCTGCAGCTTCTAACATATCAGCAACTAACTTTGCAGTAATTGGAACTCTTGGAGCAGCTTTTCTATCTTGTCTAGCATATCCATAATATGGAATAACAGCAGAGATAGATTTTGCACTTGATCTTTTTAATGCATCTACCATAATAAGTAGTTCCATTAGGTGGTCATTTGTTGGAGCACATGTAGGTTGAACAATAAATACATCTTGTCCTCTTACGCTCTCTTTAACTTGAACAGAGATTTCTCCATCACTAAATTTATTGATTGTAGCTGTGCCTACTTCAATGTTTAGATAGTCTCCAACATTTTTAGCAAATTCAGGGTTTGCGGTACCACTAAAAAGCTTAAATTTTGACATTAGGTTTTCCTTGTGTGATTGTTTGTGTTAAAGCGATTTTATCTAAAAAGTACTTAATAGATATTAAGATAATTTTAGAGTTAATTAAATTATATAAAGTTATTTAAAAAAATATATAAAAAAGATATTTTATTGAAAGTTATAATCAAATCTTATAAACTAGGAGAATCCCCAGTTTATAAACTATCTATTCAGTTTCTTGAATCCAACCACTACCTAGTACTTTATCATTATCATAAAATACTGCAAGTTGTCCATCTGCTACTCCAAATGCAGCTTCATCTAAATTAATGTAAGCTTTATCTCCTTCAATCCTCACTTTACAAGAAGTTGAAATAGATCTATATCTTAATTTAACAGTACATGTAAATTCTTTATCTTCTATATACATATTTAAATTGTTAACTTCAACTTCATTGATTTCTAATGCAGCTTTTTTACCTACAACGATTGTATTATTTTCAGGGTTTATTTTAGTAACAAAATGAGGTTCATGTGCTCCATGAACAATAAATCCTCTTCTTTTTCCAATTGTATAATGCATATAACCTTTATGTTCACCTACAACATTTCCTTCTTCATTTAAAACTTTTCCAGGAAGGTCAATTTTTGCATGTTTTTTTATTACATCTGTGTATACAGTATCAACAAAACATATTTCTTGAGACTCATTTTTTTCAGTGATTTTTACATAGACTTCATCTAATGAGGCAGCGAATTTAACAATATCCTCTTTTTTATAAGTACTTAATGGGAACATCATAAATGGTAAAGCTTCTTTTTTTACTTGTGATAAGAAATAGCTTTGATCTTTTGATTTATCATCTGCTTCATAGAAAAACTTGCCATCAGTTTTTGCATAATGTCCAGTAGCTAAAAAATCAGCTCCATGTTCTTTTGCAAAATCAAGCATAGCTCCAAACTTTATTTGTCTATTACATTTTACACATGGATTTGGAGTAGTTCCATCAATATATGAATTTACAAAATAGTCGTAAACTTCTTCTCCAAATGTATCAGTTTTATCTAAAATATGATATTTGATATTTAAAAATTTTGCAACTTTTTCTATATAAGCAAGATTTGTTTCATGATAACCGTCTGTTCTATCGTGAAGTTTTAAGTAAACACCTTCAACTTGAAAGCCATCTTTTTGTAGCATATAAGCAGTAACTGATGAGTCAATTCCTCCACTCATACCTACCATTACTTTTTTTTTCATTTTTAACCTTTAAAAAGTTCCTTTTTCAAAGAAACCAAAATTTAAGAACTACTTTTTAGTATTGGAGTAAATCCAATTAAAAGTAGTAAAATCCTAAAGAAAACAACGAGTTGTTCTACATATATTTTAAAGGAATAATCACTGATTCTCTATTTGCCCAATTTTTATGAGGAATAATAAGGTCTTTTGTATTTATTTTCTTATTATTAAAAAAGACTATATCTATATCTAGGTTTTTAGGCGCATCTTGAAAGGATCGCTTTCTTCCATATCTAATCTCTAATCTTACAGGATTTAATAATCCGTTTGTTGTAAGATTATTAGAAAGCGGCATTATATCATTTAAAATAGGTTTTTGTTATAAAAATAGAGTTAAAATTATAAGTAAATCAAATTAAAATTTTTTATTTAGTAGCATTGAGGATGGTTTTCCAATCCTCAATATTTTTTAATTCATAGGCGCTAATTAATAGTAATTGCTTATAAATCCGCCACCTAGACAATACTCACCATCATATAAAACAAGACTTTGTCCTAAAGTTACTGCTCTTTGAGGTTTGTCAAATTTGACTATTACTTTATTATCTTTAGTTTCTGTCACAGTACAAGCTTGCTTTTGTTGACGATAACGTACTTGTGCCATCAATTTATCACCAACTTTAGGAGCAACTTCAAGTACCCAGTGCATATGACTAGCTTCTACATTTTGGTTCATAAGTAGGGGGTGATTAGTATCTTGTACTACTGTTAATGTGTTGTTTTCAATATCTTTTTTAGCTGCATACCATGGTTTATGAATGTGTCCAGCTGATTCAGTCTCTTTGATACCTCCAAGACCAATACCTTTTCTCTGACCTAATGTGTAACAAATTAGACCTTTATGTTTTCCTATTACTTTTCCATTTTCATCTAACATATCTCCAGGAATTGCTTTTAGATGTTGTGTAATAAAATCATCAAATCTTTGATTTCCAATAAAACATATACCAGTACTATCTTTTTTATCACTAACAGGAAGATTGTGTTCTCTTGCAATTTCTCTAACTTCTATTTTTGTCAAATCACCAAGGGGAAACATAGCATGTGAAAGTTGCTCACTTAATAGTGCATGTAAGAAGTAACTTTGGTCTTTTGAACTATCTTTTGGAGTATCTAGTACATAGTGGTCATTGTATTTAGATATTTTTGCATAATGCCCAGTTGCAATCATATCTGCACCCATTTTTTTTGCTTCATTTAAAAATACATTGAATTTAATTTCTCTATTACATAGAATATCTGGATTTGGTGTAAGCCCTTTTTTTAAACCTTCTAAAAATACATCAAATACTTTTGTTCTGTATTCTTCAACAAAGTCTTTACCTTTTACTTCAATTCCTAAGAGTTCGCCTACTTTTTTTGCATCTTCAAACTCTATACGATTAGGACATTGGCTTCCTTTGATTCCATATTCCCAGTTACGCATGAATAAGCCTACTACTTCATATCCTTGTTGTTTTAACAGTAATGCAGTAACAGAAGAATCAACACCACCTGACATCCCAACAACTACTTTTTTTTTGTCCATTTTTTAACCTCTAAAAGTTCTTTTTTCAGAACTTTATTTACAACAATGAGTTGTTTTATATGTATTTTAAAGGAATAATCACTGACTCTCTATTTGCCCAATCTTTGTGAGGGATAATAAGTTTTTTAGTATTAATTTTTTTATTATCGAAAAAGATTATATCAATATCTAGGGTTCTAGGCGCATCTTGAAAGGATCGCTTTCTTCCAAATCTTTTTTCTAATCTATGCATATTTTTAAGGAATTCATTCGGTGCAAGATTAGTTTTAATCGCAATTATACCATTTAAAAAGTCATTTTGTTCCAAAAAACCAAATGGTGGGTTTGTAAGTAAAGGTGAAGTCATAAGAATATCAAATTTTTTATTTGTTTTTAAAGATAAGAAAAGTTTATCAAAAATTCTTTTTGTATTTCCAATATTTCCCCCAATTCCAATAGTTACAAGATATTTCTTATTTGAATGGTTTTTAAATTTTTTTGGAAAATTACTAGTATAATGCAGTGTTAAATTTTCATTTAATTTTTTTTTCATATTTCTCCAAAAAAATAAAAATTATTAAGTTAGTCAAGATTGATTTTCTTAATTCTTTTGTAAATTACAGTATTTGAGCTCTACCATTCTTCATAACAACAGTATCTTCAATTCTAACTCCAAATTCATTTGGGATATATATACCAGGTTCAATAGTAAAAACCATATTATCTTCAATAATTACATCTGATTTTGAGTTTATATTAGGAAATTCATGTATATCAAGTCCTACTCCATGACCAGTGCTATGTACAAAGTATTTACCATAGCCAGCTTTAATAATATAATCCCTAGTAAAACTATCAACTTTAGAAGCTTTCATTCCCGTTCTTACTTTATTTATAGCGTTTAGTTGGGCTTTATAAACTATGTCATATATTTTTTGATGTTTTTTATTTTTAAATTTTTGTTCTCTTTTGAAAGAAAACTTTTCAAAGTTTGTATTTGCTGTACATGTTCTATCTGAACAATATCTTTTATATTTTACTCCAGCATCAACTAATACAAGGTCGTTTAATTTTAATTTTTTATTAGTTGGTAGGGCATGTGGTTTTGCTGCATTTTTATTAAAAGCAACAATTGGATCAAAACTTAAATCGTTTTTACCTTGGTTACTCATTTTTTCAATAGCTTTAAAATGTAAAAAGTTCTCACTTTGATTGTAACCATTTTTTCTTATATAAGAAGCTAATTCTTTAAAACCTTTTCTTCCTATCTTTGCAGCTTTTCTTAGTATTTGAATTTCTTCATCACTTTTTATTATTCTTTTTAATTTAGAGAAATTTTCTTTTGGAATAAATTCTGTTTTTAAATCTTTTGTTAGGTTTTGATAAAAAGATAATTTAAAATCATTTGGATCAAAAACTACTTTTTTAATTTTATTTTTTTTTAGTATCTTTTTAGTATCTTCAATTAGATTTGAACTTTCGATAACTGAACAATTTTTTGTATATTCTTCTGCTTCTACAGTGTATCTTGAGTCAGTTATAAAGAAGGCTTCTGAACCTAATTTTAAATAAACAGCGTTGTCACATGAAAATCCACATTCATAATAAACGGCATTTTCATCCAATAGTATATAATTTTTCATAAGTACTCTTTTTATTTTGATTTATAATTAACATAAATTTCAATATAATCTTACCTAAAATTTATAAAAGGAATATAATATGAAAATCGCAGTAATCCAAGGTCCAAACTTAAATATGTTAGGTATTAGAGAACAGCATATTTACGGTCCAATGAGTTTAGACCAAATTCATGAGCAAATGAAAGGTTCTGCTTCTCAAAATGGTGTAGAGTTAGAGTTTTTTCAATCAAATTTAGAAGGTGAAATAGTAGATAGAATTCAAGAATGTTTAGGTACAGTTGATGGTATTTTAATTAACCCAGCAGCATTTTCTCATACGTCAATTGCAATCAAAGATGCTTTATCAGCAATAAATTTACCAACAGTAGAAGTTCACATTTCAAATATTTATAAAAGAGAAGAATATAGACAAAAATCAATTACAGCTGGTTCTTCAACTGGTGTTATTAGTGGGTTTGGTCCATTTGGATATCATATGGGTTTAATTGCACTAACTCAAATTGTTTCAGAAGTTAAAGCAGTAGAATCTCAAAAACAAGCAGAATCTGCAGAATAATCAAAGGTAATTAACTTTAATGAAAATTATTAGTGCATCATGGATAATTACTTGTGATGAAAATAGTACCATAATAAAAGATGGTGCTATTGTTTATGATAAAAAAATTATTGATGTAGGAACTATAGAGTTTATAAAAGAAAAATATCCTGATGTGGATATTTTTCAATTAGAAGAAAATTCTATAGTAATGCCTGGCTTAATAAATTCCCATGTTCATCTAGAGTTTTCTTCAAATACAACAACTTTAAAATATGGTAACTTTATATCTTGGCTTAATTCAGTTATAGGTTCAAGAGATGAACTTATTGAAAAAGCTACTACAAAACTAATTTCTCAAAAATTATCACGAATGAAAAAAACTGGTACTACAAGTATTGGAGCAATTTCATCATATTCATTTGATTTAGAAGCTTGTAAAAAATCACCAATAAATACAGTTTTTTTTACAGAGGTGATTGGTAGTAAAGCAGATATGGCAGATACGTTATTTGCAGATTTTAAAGCAAGATTGAATAGTGCTGTTTTAGAAAAAGATGAAAGCTTTATTCCTGCTGTTGCAATTCATTCTCCTTATTCTGTTCATCCATTTTTAATAAGAGAGAGCCTAAAATTAGCTTCTGAAACTAATCTAAGTGTTAGTTCTCATTTTTTAGAATCGCCTGAAGAGTTTGAATGGTTACATAAAGACCAAGGTAGTTTTTTAGACTTTTTTAAAAACTTTTTGGGACAGAGTCAAAGTGTAACACGACCAATGGAATTTTTAAATCAGTTTAAAAATATTGAAAATCTTTCTTTTACTCATTGTGTTGAAGCAAGTAATAATGACTTACATAAAATAAAAGAATTGGGTGCAACAATAAATCATTGTGTTACATCAAATAGATTTTTAAATAATACAAAATTAGATTTAGATAGATTAGATGAATATTCAATTCCATTTTCTATAGGAACAGATGGCTTGAGTTCAAATAACTCTTTATCAATGTTTGATGAGTTGAGAAATTTACTAATGACACATACAAACAGAAATATTATTGATTTTTCAAAAGTATTATTAAAAGCAGCAACAAAAAATGGTAGTGATGCTTTAGGATTAAATAAAGGTGAGTTAGTAGCAAACAAAGATGCTGATTTAATTTGCATTAGTTTGCCAGACAGAGTAAAAGATGAAAATGATTTATGTATGAATATTATTCTACACACAAAGTTTGTAGATAAAACAATTATAGGAGGTAAAAATGTTTGAGATGATTAAAAAGCTATTTTATCCAATTATAGCAATTTTAGATTTTATAACTAAGTATTTTAAGACTATAGTCTTTTTAACAATAATTTATTTTGTTGTTTCAAGTTCAGATGATTCTGCTTTAAATAATAGTAATCAAGAGCAAGCAAATTTACAAAAAATTGAGTTGATGGGTCCTATTTTAAATATTGAAAAAGTTATGGAAGATATTTATGAAGCTAAGAGAAATAAAAACATAAAAGGTGTTTTACTTATTGTAAATTCTCCTGGAGGTGCTGTTGCTCCTTCTGTTGAATTAGCTTATGCGATAAAAGAATTAGCCCAAATTAAACCAGTAGTTGCTTATGCAAGTGGTGTTATGGCAAGTGGAAGTTATTATGCCTCTATTTGGGCAAATAAAATTATTGCAAATCCTGGTGCTATGATTGGTTCTATTGGTGTTATTTTTCAAGGAACAAATCTTGAAGAACTTATGGAAAAAATCGGAGTTAAAACACAAACTGTAAAAGCAGGGCGATATAAAGAATCTGGAACACCAACAAGAGAATGGGCTAGTTATGAAAAAGAAGAACTTGAAAAAGTTATAAAAGATACTTACTCAATGTTTGTATCCGATGTAGCAAATGCAAGAAAGCTTAAAGTTGAAGATCATGAAATATATGCCGATGCACATATATTTACTTCAGGACAGGCTAAAAAAGTAGGGCTTGTAGATGAAGTGACTACTTTAACGTATGCAAAAGAAGAGATTGAAAAACTTTCAGGGGTTGATAAAGCTGTTTGGAAAAAAGAAGATAAATTTGAAAAATTCATTGATAAAATTATCAATGAAGCAGTATCGAATTTTTCAGTAAATCTTTTTGGTTCTTTAAAAGCTTATTAGTTTAATTTTAACATTATATAAATAGAAATAAAAAGGTAAAGTTTAAAGCTTTACCTTTTTTTATAATTGTGTTATACTCCGCAAAAAATTATAGTAAGCAAGCTACGTTTATCTTCGTTTTTATCTAAATTATATTTATCAATAGTTTCTTCATTAACCAAGATTATCATTTCTTTAAATTACTAAATTTAATTAAAGGTAATTAATGTCATTTTCACAATTAGGATTAAATCCTAATATTTTAAAAGCAATAGAAGACCAAGGGTATACAACTCCAACTCCTATTCAAAAAGAATCAATACCAATTATTCTGCAAAAGCATGATGTTTTGGCAGCTGCTCAAACAGGTACTGGTAAAACAGCAGGTTTCACACTCCCTTTATTGGAAATAATGAGTCAAAAGGTACATAAAAAAGAGAATAAACCTTATATAAAAGCACTTATTTTAACCCCAACAAGAGAGTTAGCTGCACAAGTAGCTCAAAGTATTGATACGTATAGCAAATATCTTCCTATAAAAACAGCTGTTATTTTTGGTGGAGTTGGAATAAATCCTCAAAAGGCTATTTTACGAAAAGGTGTTGATATTGTAATTGCGACTCCTGGAAGGTTATTAGATCATATTGCACAAAAGACGATTGATTTATCAAGAGTTGATTTTCTAGTTCTTGATGAAGCAGATAGAATGTTAGATATGGGATTTATTCATGATATCAAAAAAGTAATGGCACATGTCCCTAAACATAGACAAACACTTCTTTTTTCAGCTACTTTTTCTGATGAAATAAAAACTTTATCGAAGAGTTTATTAAAAGAGCCAAAGCTTATAGAAGTTGCAAAGAGTAATACTTCTTCTGAACAAGTTAAACAAGTAGTTCATTATGTTCAAAAAGATAAAAAAAGAAGTCTATTGTCTTTTTTAATTCATACAGGGGACTGGAATCAAGTTTTAGTATTTACAAGGACTAAACATGGGGCAAATAGATTATGTCAATATCTAAATAAAAGTAATATAACTTCACTTGCAATACATGGTGGAAAATCTCAAGGAGCTAGAACAACTGCATTAAATGATTTTAAAGCAAAAAAGATTAGAGTTTTAGTTGCTACTGATATTGCTGCACGTGGAATTGATATAGAACTTTTACCTCATGTTGTTAATTATGAACTACCAAATGTTCCAGAAGATTATATACATAGAATAGGAAGAACAGGACGGGCTGGAAATGAAGGGGTTGCTATGTCTTTAGTTTGTGATGAAGAATTAGAATATTTAGAAGATATAGAAAAATTAATAAAAATAAAAATAGAAGTAAAAGATATAGAAGGTTTTACAGTCTCTTCTTTAAAGAAAGTAAAACCACCTAAGAAAGACAATAATTCTAGACAAAATAATAAAAGAGCCTCTAAACAAAATCAATCAAGAAATAAAAAAGTGAAAAATGAAAATAAAAAAAGTAAAAGTTCACAAAAAAAAGATTTCAAAAAAGAGATAGAAGATTTTATTGAGAATAGAAAAAATAGTACTCCTAAGAAAAATAATAGAAAAATAACAAGTGATTATCGTAGAGATTCAGGAAGTAGAAATAAATAATAGATTTTTATGTTTACTTTTATTTACTTCATATTTAAAATCTATTTAATTAAAAGCTGTATTATTCGTAGTAAAGGTTTACTATGCAAATGTTTTTTACTGACTACGAAATTTTAAAAGTAATAATAAAAAGAATTCTACAAAATAAAAAAAGAATAAAGTTAAAAATACTTTAGATAGAAAAAAGGGTAAGAATTTCTTCTTATCCTTTTTTTATTACTACCAACGAGTTTTTTTACGACGGCTTGGAATTAATGAAGGAAGAATTAAGCCTATAAGAAGACCTCCTCCTGCAACCATTCCACCATAAGTAAACCAACGCATTAATAAATCATTTTTTTGAGTATCTAGCTTTGCATTTAAACTTCTATTTAGTGTTTGAACTTCTTGCAGTTCTTCATTTAATTTCGAGTTTACATTTTGTAATTCGTTAACTTGATTTTTATAAGAATCTAAATTCTTTTCTAAACTTGACTTGTCTTTATTTGCTTCATCTTTAGCTGTATTTAACTGTGAATTTAGTTCTGCAAGTTTAGTTTCAAGTTTTGGTAAACGTTCTTTTAATCCTGGTTGTCTAGAAATATATTTTGAATTAATCCAACCATTACGACCTTTTGAATCTTTTATTTGAGTAAAACCTGCATTGGTTTTAATTACATTAATACGTTCTCCTGAATTAATACTTCCAACTATCTTATATTTAGTACCTGGGCCTGAATGAATGTAAGTAAATAAATCATCTGAAACATATCGAGTTGCTGCATTAGCTGGTGAAATTAGGTATACTAAAACCAATAATAAAGTTGCCTTATGCATCATTTAACATATCCTTTTTTATAAAAATAAACAAAATTATTATCTTTTGAAAGTAATTTTGCGTATATAAGAATAACATAATTTAGCTTTTGAAGAATAGATTATAAGCATAAAAAAAGGCAAGGTTTTCACTCCTTGCCTTTTTTCTTTTCCCTAGATTAGATAATGAGTAATGATTACTCAATACCCTTAACAATTTTATATGTGTCGTTAGCAATAACGTATTCTTCATTTGTTGGAATAACAAAGATTCTACCATTTGAACCATTAGTAGAAATATCTCTAGCTTCCCCAGATCTTTTGTTATTTTTAGTTGGGTCAATGTTTAATCCCATATAATCTAACCCAGCACAAACTTTTTCTCTGATAAGTGCAGCATTTTCACCAATACCACCTGTGAAACATAATGCATCAACACCATCAAGTGCAGCAGCATATGAACCAACGTATTTTTTGATAATGTATGCAATCATATCAACTGCAAGTCTACATCTATCATCACCAGCATCCATACCTTCTAATACTTCTCTTAAATCAGAAGATTTTCCAGAAATACCAACGATACCAGATTTTTTATTTAAAGTATCTAACATCTCTTTGATGTTCATACCTTCAGTTTCCATCATGTATTGGATTGCTCCTGCACCAATATCACCAGATCTTGTACCCATCATTAAACCTTGAACAGGAGTAAGACCCATTGAAGTATCGATACATTTACCATCAAATATTGCAGATACAGAAGAACCATTACCTAAATGACAAACGATAATTCTTGTATTATGTTTTTTATCTAACATTTTAACAGCTTCATTTGATACAAAGTAGTGTGATGTACCATGGAAACCATATTTTCTAACACCATTTTTAGTGTATTGCTCATATGGAAGTGGATACATATATGCATAATCAGGCATAGTTTGGTGGAATGCAGTATCAAATACGGCTACATTTGGCTTACCTGGCATTAATTCTTGACAGATTTCCATACCCATAATATTTGCTGGATTATGTAATGGAGCTAAAGGAATAAGCTCTTTCATTTTGTTAATTACTTTATCACTTACCATTACAGAACTAGCGAATTCTTCCCCACCATGTACAGCTCTGTGTCCAATAGCTTCAATATCATCTACAGAATCAATAACTTTACCTTCACCATCAGTTAAAGTTTTTAATACTAATTCAATAGCTTCTTTATGTGTAGGCATTGCAGTTTCAATTTTCATTTTTTGGTCATCACCAAACTCATGTTTTAAAACACCATCAATTCCAATTCTTTCACAAATTCCTACTGCTAAAACTTCTTTGTTTACTGGATTCATTAATTGATATTTTAATGATGAACTTCCTGCATTTAAAATAAATACTAACATATATCTTTCCCCTATTTTTAAATTAAATTTCTTTTATGTTTACGATTGTGTAGCTGTAATAGCTACTAAGTTTGAAATATCTTCAACTGAACAACCTCTTGAAAGGTCATTAACTGGTTTATTTAAACCTTGAACAATTGGTCCATGAGCATCTGCTCCTGCAAATCTTTGAACTAATTTATATCCAATATTTCCAGCTTGTAAATCTGGGAACACTAAGATATTAGCACGTCCAGCTACTTTAGAATCTGGTGCTTTTTTAGCTCCTATTGCTTCAACGATTGCAGCATCTGCTTGCATCTCTCCATCGAAAGCAAAATCAACATTTCTGTCTTTTAAGATTTGAACTGCATCTTGAACTTTAGATACTAGTGGATGTTTTGCACTTCCCATTGTTGAGAATGATAACATTGCAACTCTTGGTTCTAATCCAACTACAGAAGATGCAGTTGCAGCAGTAGATGAAGCAATATCAGCTAATTGTTCAGATGTTGGGTCTGGTAGTACAGCACAGTCAGCAAATAATAATAAACCATTATCTCCAAATTTTCCATCAGCTGTTTCCATCACGAAAGCTGAAGATACAGTTTTGATACCTGGAGCAGTTTTAATAACTTGAATTGCAGCTCTTAATACATCTGCCGTTGGTGAGTTTGAACCAGCAACTAGTCCATCAGCATCACCTAATCTAACCATCATACAACCAAAAAATCTTGGTTCAGTAGTCATGATTTCTTTAGCTTCAGCTTTTGTAAGACCTTTTGAAGCTCGTAATTCAACTAATTCATCAACATATTTTTCAATACCATTGTACAATTTTGGATCAATAATCGTAGCACCTTCAATTGAAGCGCCACAAGAAGCAGCATCAGCTTTAATTGTCTCCTCATTTCCAATTAAAACTACATTTGCAGTTTTTTCCTCTAAAACAATTTGTGCAGCTTTTAATACTCTTTCGTCTTCAGATTCTGGAAGAACGATTGTTTTCAGTTGTTTTTTAGCATTTTCTTTTATACTTTCAATTAAACCCATTCAAGTTTCCTTTATTGTAAAATCAATAAATTATATTACCCAAACGTAGCATTAAAATAGCATTAACATAGCATTTTTGAAAAAGTTTTATACATATTTTCTTGATGTGTATAAAAGTAGTACATACTCTTTACTAAAGTATATATTTTGGTAGATTATTAGATTAGTTTATAATTTTGGTGACCAGTAAAAGCATTAAGCTTTTACTAGTTTATAAGTATCATTTGCAATTACATACTCTTCATTTGTAGGTATTACATAAATTTTTGTTTTTGAAGAATTTGTATTGATTTCTCTATTTTCATCGTTTCTAACTTTGTTTTTATCTTCATCTAATTCAACACCCATGAACTCTAATCCATTACAAACTTTTTCTCTAATTAAGTCTGCATTTTCTCCAATACCTGCTGTGAAACAAATTGCATCAACACCTTCAAGCATTCCTGCATATGAACAAATATATTTTTTGATTCTATTACATTTCATGTCAATTGTAGTTGCTGCTCTTTCATCACCATTTTCACAAGCTTCAATAATCTCTCTTAAATCAGAAGAAATCCCTGAAACCCCTAGAAGACCAGATTTTTTATTTAAATAGTTTACTGTTTCTTCTGCAGTCATTCCTTTTTTATCCATTAAGTAAGATAAAACACCCGCATCAATATCTCCTGATCTAGTACCCATAACTAAACCTTCAAGTGGAGTAAGTCCCATTGATGTATCAATTGATTTACCATCTCTTACCGCACATACTGATGAACCATTACCTAGATGACATACAATAACTTTTGAATCTTCTTTATTTAACATTTTTTTAGCTTCATTTGAAACATAGTAGTGCGATGTACCATGGAAACCATATTTTCTAACACCATGTTCTTTATAATCTTCATATGGAACTGCGTACATATAGTTTGAAGCTGGCATAGTTTGGTGAAAGGCAGTATCAAATACAGCTACATTTGGTTTTGTAGGCATTATTTCTTGTGCAATTTTCATACCCATAATATTTGCTGGATTATGTAGTGGTGCAAGAGGGATAAGTGATTCAAGTTTAGCAATTACTTCATCATCAACTATTACAGATTGATTAAAGAATTCTCCACCATGAACAACTCTATGTCCAATAGCTTGAATTTCATCAATTGAATCAATAACTTTATCTTCTCCATTTGTTAAAAAGTCTAATACAATCTCAATAGCTTCTTTATGCGTTGGCATATTAATATCTTTTTTGATTTTATGTTCATTTGCTTCGTGAACTAATCTACCATCAATTCCGATTCTTTCACAAAGTCCAGTTGCTTTTACTTCGGCAGTTTCTGGATTCATTAATTGATATTTTAAAGAAGAACTTCCTGAGTTTAGAACTAATACTAACATATCTTTTTTACCTTTTATATTTTAATTTTATAGGATTATAACAAAAAGATATGTCATTTGTGTGTCAAAGTTAGCTTAAGAAATTTATTTTATTTTTACTTTTGGTTGATTTTTAAGTTTTAAAAACATCATTGCTGTCATAATAGCATCATTGTAAGCATCGTGTTTCCCCATTTCAGGAATTTGAAGATCTTTCATTATTGCATCGAATCTAAGATCAATATTACTTTGAGGGATTTTTTCTATTTTATAGTCATGATATATTCCAGATACTTCATAAGTTTTATTAGGTAATTTAATCCCGATTTTTGGTTTTAAATATTTATTTACCATGGCAACATCAAACTCTAAAAAATATCCAACAAGTTTTCTATTTCCAACAAATTCTAAAAACTCTTCAATTACTACAGCAATATCTTCTGCTTCTTCTAAATCCATTTCTCGTATGTGATGAACTTTAATTGCTTCTATTTGAAGCTTTGTTTTTGGTTTAACAAACTTTACAAATTTTTTACTTGAAACTATCCTATTCCCTTTGATTAAAACAGCACCGATTGATATGATATCATCATTTTCTACACTTAAACCGGTTGTTTCACAATCAAAACATACATATTCATCACTTGTAGGAGTATCAAAAAGATATAAATATTTTTCATCTTTTAAATTTTTTTTATTGAAGTAGTTTTGTATTTTTCTAAACATAATTTAACTTATAATGATGTTCTAATTTTTTCTTTAATTTATTAACAATTTTAAAACTATCTTTTAATAAATCTTTTTCCATTGTATTTAGATTATCAGGATTTATGTAGTTATCAATTGTTTGACCACTATCCATTTTTTCTAGATTAGATTTTAATTTGATTGTTAGTAAAAATTTAAATGATTCTATTAATTCTGATGCAAATTCTTCATCAAGTTCACCAAGTTCTTTTAGCTCTTTAATTCTTCTTATTGTATTTACTCTCATTAATTTATGTTCTAATGATAGTGTTCTAATACTTTGAACAATTATGAAAATACCACCTCTTTTTATATCAATTTCATTATCATGTTCTTTATCTGTTGAATCAAATACGAAGCCATCAAAGAATCCTAAAGGCACATCAAAGTCCATAATAATTTTTGCAAAGTGCATATAAAAAGTTTTTGAAGTCGAACCTATTTTAAATAGATATTCTTTTAGTTCTGTCAATATTTTTCTATCTTCTGTTACTGACATTGCATCATAGAAAATTGCAAGATTCATAAAGTTATCACCACTTGGTTTTGTAACCCATTCATAAATCAAGTCTTTAAAATCTTTCTGTCTTCTACACCAATATGGATTAGAAACCATAATATTACCTTCACATCTTGGAAATCCAAAATCTACAAGATGTTCTGTATATTCATGAGTATATTTTAAAATCTCTTCATCACTTAAAGTACAATCATCAGCAATTATAAGAGCATTATCTTGGTCTGTCTTTAAAATTTGTTCAGCTCTTCCTTCACTTCCCATTACTACTAAACATGCTTTGCCTAAAAGTTCTTCAGGTGCAGTTAGTTTAAATAGTTTGTTCATTACTTTTCTATTTAATTGATTGATTAATTTTGAAATAAAATCAACTTTTACACCTTTTGCATTTAGTGATTTTATAATTTTTGTAAATGATTGAGAGGCTTCTTTCAATTCTTCTATAGTCTCTGCTTTTGATATTGTATTTGATACTGAAAATGTATGTGTCGCAAAAAAAGAAGATAAAGAAATTTGATCTATTATTCCACAAATTTCATTTTGG
Source organism: Arcobacter sp. LA11 (assembly GCF_001895145.1). Lineage (NCBI taxonomy): Bacteria > Pseudomonadati > Campylobacterota > Epsilonproteobacteria > Campylobacterales > Arcobacteraceae > Arcobacter > Arcobacter sp. LA11. The sequence continues at coordinate 358,383 of NZ_BDIR01000002.1, forward strand.
TCATTTTTAACTACAACTCTTTTTAGACCGTGTTTAGCCATAATTAATTGGGCATTAAATAAGAAGTCATTTTCGTTTACATATACAAGACCTTTGTTTGATATCTTTCCAACTATATCATCAAAATCCATTCTATTTAATATTACTTTTTCTCTAAAATCTGAATCAGTTACAATATACATTTCGCCGTTTTCATCTTTTAAAAGTAAAGTTGGTACTTTTTCTTTCTTTATTGTTGTAACTGCATCAAAAATTGAGGTATTATATGGAACTATTACTGCTCTATGTACATTTGCCTCTTTTACTTTTGCTACCATTAAATTTGATAATTCTTTATTTTTCTGATTATTAATATTTGCATTTAATTTTTGAGAGATACTTTGAAAGAAAAAACTTTCTAATGCAGAATTTTCATGTAATGTTTTTATAAAAATTGCACGTGGTAGTGTATAGCATATTGTTTCTTGTGCTGTGACAAAAGTATGTTTTGAGTAGTTTTCGATAAGTGAAATAGGATCAAAAAATTCATTTGTTGAATATATTGACATAACTTCTTCATCTACTTTTTCTTGAACTAAACCTTTAATAATAAAATATAAATTTTCAGGTTCACTTCCTTGTTTTTGTAATACTTCATCTTTTTTTAGATAAACAATATCTAGATTTTCTGCAAACTCTTCCCGTTGTACTTTTGTCAAGTTTTCAAAAGGATGAATTGATTTTATAAACGTTGTTTGTTCAAGTATACTCATAATCTCTCTTTATTTAATTTTTATTGTATTACTAATAATTTTAACTTAAAATGAATAAAATAGTTATTATTATTTAGCTTAATTTTTGAAAAAAACGTCGATTTTATGGGAAATAATGTAAGAAAAATGGAATTTTATTAATTTGTAGGATTCTTTATCAAAGGATAAAAATCCTTTGATAAAAATTTATAATTTTTTGTATTAGTGGTCAACTGCTCCAGCTGAACCAATACCTGTATTTGCTCTAACATTTTGAGCTCTAAACATCTCTTTTTCATTTTTCCCTCTTTCAGAGTTATCTGTTTTAGAGAAGAACCAGATACCAACAAAGGCAACTGTTACAGAGAATAGAGCAGGGTGTTTATATGGGAATAATGCTTCAGCATTTCCTAAAATTTGCACCCAAACAATTGGTCCAACTATAACAAGAGTAACGGCAGTAAGTAATCCTGCAAGACCACCTAAGAATGCACCTCTTGTTGTTAATCCTCTCCAGTAAATAGATAAGAATAAAATTGGGAAGTTTGCAGATGCAGCAATACCAAATGCTAGTCCAACCATATATGCGATATTTTGTGATTCAAAAGCAATACCTAAAGTAACACCAACAATACCAACAGCTACAACTGTGATTCTTGAAATTTTAACAATTTGCTCATCAGATGCATCAGGATTGATTACATTTGAGTAAAGGTCATGCGAAATTGCAGATGCTCCAGCAAGAGTTAATCCAGATACAACTGCTAAAATAGTAGCAAATGCAACAGCTGAAATAAATCCTAAGAATGCGTTACCACCTAACATATGTGATAAGTGAATTGAAGCCATATTATTTCCACCAAATAGTTTTCCATCAACATAATATTGAGCACCTTCTGGTGAATTTAAGAATGCGATTGCACCAAAACCAACAACAGTAATAATAATCCAGAAGTAACCAACAAAACCAGTTGCATAAACAACAGATTTTCTAGCTTCTTTAGCATTACCAACAGTAAAGAATCTCATAAGTACGTGTGGTAAACCAGCAGTACCAAGCATAAGTGCCATACCAAGTGAAATAGCAGAAATAGGATCAGAGATAAATCCACCTGGTGCTAAAATTGATTCTCCTGCAGTGTGATTTTCAACTGCTTTAACAGCTAAAGATTCAAATGAGAAATCAAATGCATATAGAACCATAACCGCCATAACTGTTACACCTGTTAGAAGTAAACAAGCTTTAATAATTTGTACCCAAGTAGTTGCAAGCATACCACCAAAAGTAACGTAAATAATCATCATTACCCCAACAAGCATTACAGCAAACTCATATTCCATACCAAATAGTACTTGAATAAGCTTTCCTGCTCCAACCATTTGTGCAATTAAGTATAAAACAACAACTGAAATTGTACCAAATGCAGCTAGTGTTCTAATCTCTTTTTGACCAAGTCTATATGCTGCAATATCAGCAAAAGTAAACTTACCTAAGTTTCTTAACTTTTCAGCCATAAAGAAAAGAATAATTGGCCATCCAACTAAGAATGATACTGCATATATAACACCATCATAACCTTTTAAATAAATTAAACCAGATACTCCAAGGAATGCAGCAGCAGACATATAATCACCTGCAATTGCTAAACCATTTTGGAAACCAGTAATTCCTCCACCAGCAGTATAAAAGTCAGATGCAGATTTTGTTTTTCTTGCTGCCCAAACTGTTAAACCTAAAGTAAATACAATAAAAGCAAAAAACATAATAATTGCAGGAATATTAAGTTCTCTTTTTGTTGCTTCAAACGTTGCATCACCAGCAGCAAATGCGCCTAATGCAATAATAGAAATAAGTGCTAATATTTTAAACATTATAATAAATCCTTTACATCTTCTTTAATCTCATCATTTAAATCTTCAAACTCACCATTTGCTCTTTTTACGTAGATAACAGTAGTTAAAAAACTAATAACTAAGATAGCTAATGCAATAGGAAATGCAATTGTTGTAAGCCCATCACCCATTTTTGTAGCTAATAGCTCTTTATTAAATGCGATTACCATAATGTATGAATAAAACATTACAAGTACAAAAATACCTAACTTAATACCAAAGCTGTTCTTTTTAGAAACCAGCTCTTGGTATTTAGGATTGTTTTCAATCCTCTCTACTAATTCGTCCTTCATCTTTTCCCCTTCATTTTCTTAAGATCGTCCTTCATAAGAAAAATTTATGATGTTAATATACTTAATTATAAGCTTACCTTAAGAGTAGCAATAACATAGCATATAAAAACATAGTAATTATTACATATGAATAATCAAATGCTGTACATATTTTGTACTAATTGTGTAAAAAATATGTAAGATATGTAGAAAGGTAACAAAATATAGGTATAACAAAAATACCAATTTATGGTACTTCTAGTACAGTTTTAGAACAGAGAAAGTTCTTTAAAGCTACTTGATGTACATATACTGTACAGAATGTACTTTTAAAGAACATTTTAGTAACTTGTTTTGATTATTATGTTCTTTAATAAAAAGACCAAGGAAATGCTTTTTTTGAGTTATTTTGTAAAAATTTATTATAGAGTTAATTCTTGAATTAATCAAGTGAAGATTATTATTTAAATAATAACCTTACATTCTTGTTTTTGAGTGTAAGGTTATATATTTATTTAATAGCAGTTTTTATTATTTGTCTTGCTAAACTAGCAACTTGAACTCCTGCTCAACTACTTCTATAAATCAAATTTACATTTAATAATAGTTCATAGTTTCCTTTTTCATAAAATTCTATAGAAGAAAAAGGAATTCCATTTTCTACTTCTGGTTCTTTTTTTGAAGTAAAATGTTCAATATCAATAAATGCTACTATATTATATCCTGAAGGTAACTTTGACTCACTTAGTTTTATTTCTATTTTATTTTTTCCTATAAAAAATTTTGAAGGAATAATAACTTTTACATCTTGATTTGAATAATAGTCAAAATCTTTTTTAACTATTGGACAAACTTTTGAAAAATCTTCTTCAGCAATAAGTAGTGTCAAAGAAATAAATAGTAGTGCCAAAATAGTTTTCATTTTATATCCTTATAGTCTATGCACTTTATTCGGCATTGATGAATGAATAAATCTTGTACTTGGTTTTGTTGGTGCTTCAACTGCATAATCAAGACCTAAAGGATTTTTTTCTCCTATATTTGCATATTTTGGATCATGAATATCAACAACTTGTATCGCTTCAACTGGACATGATTGAACACATGCTGGTAGTTTGCCATCAGCTTGTCTCTCCCAACACATACTACATTTTTCTGCTTTTCCTAATTGCTCATTAAATTTAGATGCTCCAAATGGACATGCTTTTACACATCCTCCACATCCTATACATAAACTTTGGTCATGTTTACAAATACCAGTTTCTGGATCTTTTGTATGTGCTTGAACTGGACAAACAGCTACACATGCTGGCTCTTCACAATGATTACATGCAATTGAAGCATAATATCTTTCTGCTGGAACTTCTACTTTAGGAGGTTTTGCATACCATACAAGTGTAGGTAAAATATTATTTTGATCTGTTCTATACTCTTCATGACCTATTTCTCTTACTTGTCTCCATAAAATACCCTTATCTTGATGATATTGATTTTTACAAGCCATTGCACAGGTATTACAACCTAAACATTTATCACTATCTACTAAAAAAGCTTTTTGCATAATTTCCTCCTTATACTTTTCTAATGTTTACATAAGTATCTTGTAATGCGACACCTGGTGCACCAGTTTTGAATAGACCCATATCAGAAGAAGTATCATCTACTAATTCATTTACATTATAAATACTATTGTTGTACCATTGTTCATACATCATAAATGTCCCAACTGGAGTATTATCTGTAATTTTTGCCTTAACACGTAAAAGACCTTGTTTATTGAAAACAGATACCATGTCACCTGTTTTAATTCTTTTATATGTTGCATCTTCAGGATTGATGTATACAAATGGTTCTGGATGAATATCTTCCATCCAATCAATATTTTGAAACTGTGAGTGAAGTGAAAATCTAGAGTGTAGAGTTGTTAATCTATATTTATCATATGGTTTTCTTGTTTCTAAATATTCAGGCAATGCAGTGTGTCCATATTCAAGTGCTTGTTCTGAATAGAATTCAAACTTACCGCTTGGAGTACCAAATTTACCATCTGCAAATGGAATAACTGCTTTTGCTTTTACTGGTCCATTTTCTAGTTCTTTCCATGATTTTATTCCAAATTGTTCATAAATTCCTTTATTGAATTCTTTACTTGTAAGTTTTTTACTATCGTATTTTTGAGGGAAAGTACAAGAACCTTTCTCTTTTTTATTCATATATACTGAGAGTAAAGAAGCAATTTCTAAATCAGATTTTACTTCATGTAGAGGTTTTATAGCTTGTTGATTTATACTTAACCAGTAGTGCCAATAAGAGACATTTACATCATACTCTTCAAATTGAGTTGTAACAGGCAATACAATATCTGCCCATCTTGTAGTTTCATTGAAAAACTGGTCAGCTACAATAACTGTATCAACACTATTAAATGCTTTTATAAGTTTATTTCTATCAAAATCTTGAGCCATTGGATTTTTACATGCAACCCAAAGAAGTTTTATTTTTGGATCAGTTGCTGTTAGTATTCCTTCTGCTGTTTTATTAATATTTAAATACCTATCAGAGTATTTAACTTTTTTAGCACTATCAGCTCCATGCATATCTCCCATTACTGCATTTGATGCCGTATACCCAATACTTCCTTTTGGTTTAGGATTTGTCATTGCATTATAATTAAAGCCCCAAGTATGCAAATGTCCATATCTAGCACCACCTGCATATTTACCTACATTTCCAGTAACTGCAACTAAAGCGTCTATTGCTCTAACCATTGAACCACCGTTTGTGTGTCTTTGAATACCATAACCAATCCAAATAGTTGCAGGGTCTGCTTTTGCAAAACCTAATGCAATCTCATGAATTAATTTTTCAGATAATCCACTTACTTCAGATGCTTTTTTTACTGATACTGTTTTTAAATACTTCTCAAATTCTTTATATCCATGTGAGTTCTTCTTTAACCATTTTTTGTCATGTAGATTATTATCAATAATTATTTTAGCCATAGCTAAAGCTAGTAATCCATCACTTCCTGCTTTTACTTGGAAATATTCATTAGCTTTAGATGCAGTTTCTGTAAATAAAGGATCAATTACAATAACTTTTGCACCTTTTCTTTTTGCTTCATAAATATATTTCATAGTATGAATAGAGTTTGAAGCTGGATTAACTCCCCAAAGAATAATATATTTACTATCTTTCATCTCTTCAGGGTCATTACACCACATATTTCCAGTATCAAAATTTTGTGCATCAATTCCTGCTGGCCAACATGGAGTTCCTCCAAATCTTGTTGTATATCCAAGAGAACTAAACATACCTTCAACACCATAGTGAGTAATACCAAAGTTACCAGAGTATTTTGTAAGTGCTGCACCTAACAAGTGTCCATCTTCTTTTTTCATATTTAAGAATTTATCACCAATATGACCAATAGCTTCATCCCAAGAGATTCTTTTCCATGAACCAGAACCTTTTCCACCAACTTGCATCATTGGGTACTTGATTCTTTTAGGAGAATAAACTCTTCTTACATAAGAGTTTCCTTTAACACAACAACCACCATTTGTAAAAGTTGATTCTGTTGCCCCTTCTATAAATTGCATTACCCCATCTTTTACAAAAGTCTTTATACTACAAGTATCATAACAGTTCCTTGGACAGGCATTTCTGAAGGTTTCATAAGCCTTTTCTCCTAAATAAGGAATCTTAGTATTTAAAGATTCATTTGCTAGAAGTCTTCCTCCTGGTAATACTGATAGAACACCACAGGCGACTAAACCTTTTAAAAAACTTCTTCTTTGAAGGCCATCATTTAATATACCTTCTACTTTTTCTTTTGAATAACTCATGATATCTCTCCTTTAATTTTGAGCTCATTTTGGAAAAAACTATTTAATTCTTTTATTATCAAATTAATTGCATTTGATTTTTTATTTTTATTTTCTAATACTCTATTTGTAAATTTAAATATCCATGTATTTATATGTTCACATAAAAAATAAGTTCTCAAATCTTTTAAATATGGAATATCTTTTTCAATCTCAATAAAAAGTAGTTGGTAGTATGCATCTAATTCTAAACCTATAAAATCTTCTGGAACTCTATCTTTTAGGGAGTTTTTAAATCCCATAATTTCATATAAATCTCGTATTTGCATTGTAGTTTTTGTCATTAGTGCTTCTTCTTCGTCTAAATAAATAGAGGCATAAGGAGGAGCAATAGGAGTATCTGGCCCAATAAAAAAATAATTAAACTCTGTTTCAAGCTTTATTTCAGAGATTTTTGTATCTTGAACTAAACTTGAAAAAGCTTCAAATAACTCTTTTGAATTATTACTTAAAAAGATATCTCTTAAGTTTTCTGCTGTTTTTAATCTATTAGAATTTGTATTCATTTTAGCCTCTATTTTTTAATTTATTAAAGTAATGCTAACTAAAAAAAATCGCAAAAAAATACTAAAAAATAGAATATTTTAAATTTATCTTAATTTTTAAATTTAATTTTTCTTGGCTATAATAGAAGGCAGATTCGCTTAAAAAAGTTTGATATAAGGGGTTGTTTTGAAAAGTGTTAAAACTAGGTTAAAAGCTGTAACTATACTTTATGCTGAAGATGAAGTGGGAATTAGAAAAAATATTATGAAAACATTATCTTATTATGCAAAAGAGGTTTATGAAGCTTCAAATGGACAAGAAGCTTTTGATTTATATGAAAAAAATAAACCAGATATTATTCTAAGTGATATTCATATGCCTATTATGGATGGAATAGAATTTATAAAAAAAGTTAGGCAAACTGATAAAAATACACCTGTTGTAATGATAACTGCACATACTGATAAGAAATATTTACTTGAAGCAGTTGAATTGCATATGGAAAAATATATTGTTAAACCAATTAATACAAAAATGTTATTTGAAGTTTTAGGAAAATGTATTGATGCTTTAAATATAAATTGTGTGATAAATCTAAGTTGTGATAAAAATTATAGTTATGATTTTGATAATAAAAAATTAATGTATAAAGATGAGGTAATAGTTTTAAATAAAAAAGAGGTCTCTTTTGTAGAATTACTTATAAATAATCAAAATAGAGTTGTAAAATATGAAGAGATACAAGATAAAGTTTGGCAAGATAATGTTATGACTGATAGTGCATTGCGATCAGTTGTTTTACACTTACGAAAAAAGTTACCAACTAATATTATAAATAACCTCTCTGGGATAGGATATAATCTTGTCTAGAATATTTTTTTTATTGATGATTTTAATAGTATATTCTCATACTATGGATAATATAGAAGAAGATATATTTAAAGAAGATAAATCTTCTTTAGACGCTATAAACTATTTGCATCCTAAATCACATATAAAAGTATTTCTTCCTAGTATTCCTTATATTTATATATCAAAAAATACAAATGCTGGACTTATACGTTCTGATGATAATGAACAAGGTTGGGTATATGATTTAGCCAAATCTCATGAACGAATAGATGATTATACTTATATTTTCGAAATCAAAAGAAATTTAAAGTTTCAAGATGGTACTTCTTTTACAATTGAATCGGTTATGAATAATTTAAATCATTTTAAGAAGAATCCTTTTTTATTCACAAATGTTGATAAAATAGATTTTGAAATTACAAAATTAGATGATTATAGAATAAAAATTAAATTAAAACAGAAGTATGAGATGTTTTTTTTAGACTTGGCAAGAGTATTCTTTTTTACAGATGAATATCTTAAAAAATATAATCCAAAAGGCGAAGAGACAGAGACTGGAACAAAAGCTGCTGGAGCTTTTGGTATGGGTCCATATATTTTAAAAAGTGGTTATGCAATTGGTAAAAAACAAACTAATAAAATTATACTTGAGGCAAATCCATATTATTGGGATAAAAGATATCCAAAAATTAAAAAAGTAACTATTTTTACCCAACTTGATGCAAATGAAGCTTTTGATAGTGCTGTAAATTATGAAGGGTTACTTGATATATCGCCTATTCCTTTTGACAAGAAAATTGAAGCAGTTATGTCTAAATATTCGAAACTAGTAATAAAAGAGTCTACAAATAATATTATTGTTTTTTTTAATCTTATTAATGGAAATAAAAAGCTAAGAGATAAAAAAGTAAGAATAGCACTTAACGAGGCTTTAAATCAAGAGAATCTCTTAAATTTTGTATATAAAAAAGAAGGAACACTTTCTCCTTTTTCTACATCTATTCATTTTAAAGTAGTAAATAAAATTGCTAAGAAGAAAGAGTACAAAGTATATTCAATGAGTGAAAAAGAGAAGCATAAATTATTAGATGGTTTAGTTCTTGATGTTTTTACTCAAGATCGTTTTATGTTTTTATGGAGAGGAATTGAGTATCAACTTGAACAATATGGAGTAAAGTTAAATTATCTTGTTACAACTAGTGAAAAAGATATTTATGAACAATTACTTAATACAAAATCTTCTAAAAATAGTAAGTCTTGGGATATGTTAGCTTGGGGTGATGATGATTGGTATTATCAAAATCCTTGGACAACTCTATTTATTTATGAAAGTGATTCTCCTTGGTCTACCATTCCTAATGACGCATTTATGAAAAAATATATTGATAAATTTTTTGAAACTAAAATAGATGAATCAGAATATGAAGATGTTGTTTCAAAGATTTTATATAGAGCAAGAGATATGGCATATACTTTAAGAGTACCATCTATAAATAAAGTAATAGCTGTAAATAAAGAGGTGATTTTTGAACCATATGAGGGAGGTATTATTCCTTTATGGAAAACAAAAATTACAAAAAAACATTGGTCTGTTAGAAAGAAAGTAAATTATCCTGAAAATCTACATCAGCCAATAATTCCCCTAAGGGTCAAATAATGAGAATAATTAACAGGTTTAATATCAAGTCAAAATTGAGTATTTTATTCATCGTTTTATGTTGTTCAGTATTTATTTTTGGATATATAATTATTGATATAAGTGAGAACTCAAAAGGAAGATTAAAAGCAGTTTATCTTCAATCTCAAGATGTATCACTATTACAAGAAAATATCATAACTCCTTTATATAAATTAAGAGAAAAAACTCAATCTCTTGTAATGGCTCCAAATAAAAAATTAAGAGTCAAGATCCAATATGATTTAAATTTATTGATAAAAGAGTTAGAGAAATCTTTTTCAAATTTTCATATAGAAGATGAACAAACAATCAATTTATGGGATAAATATAAAAAAGTTATAAAAAGAACAAATTATTATTTACAAAGAGGCTTTGAAGAGGGTGCTTATATAAATGTAACAACAAAAGGAAAAGACCAGTTTGAATTTTTGATAAATCATTTATTGAATTTACAAAGTGAACTATTAAATAAAGCAAAAACTTCTTATTCTAATGCAGTTGAAGAATCAAAGTTATTGATTATTGAAATTATAATATATTTATTAATAATTCTATTTTTCTCAATAATTATTGGATGGCTTATTTCAAATAGTATTATTACTTCTATGGATGTTGTTCAAAGAGGTTTAAATGAGTTTTTTGAATACTTAAATTATAAAAAAGATAAAGCTCAAAAAATTGTTATTCATTCAAATGATGAGTTTTCTCAGATGGCACAATCAATTAATCAAAATTTTGAGAATGTAGAACTTAATATCAAAAAAAATGAAGAGTTAATCAAAAATGCAACAAAAGTATTACAAAGTATAAAAAGTGGTAATTTAGGAATGAGGCTAACAACAAATACAAATAGTAAAGCTTTAAATGAGTTAAAAATTATGATAAATAATATGATAGATAATTTAGAATACAAAATACAAAATGAGATAGATAAAAGGTTAGAACAAGAACAGATTTTAATACAGCAATCAAAACTAGCAGCCATGGGAGAAATGATAGGAAATATTGCTCATCAATGGAGACAACCTTTATCACAAATATCAGCTATTCATATGAATATGTTAGCTACTTATGAATTTAATGAATTCACAGAAGAATATTTAAATGAAAAAATAGAAGAGGCCGATATGCTTACTTCTTATATGACTCAAACAATCTCTGACTTTCAAAACTTTTTTAATCCTGAAGAAAAGAAACAAATATTTAGTGTAAAAGAGGCTTGTAATAAGGCTTGTTTTATTGTTAAAAGTGCTTTGAACTATCATAATATAGAGTTAACTTTAAATGTATTAGATGATGAAAAAGTAAATGGATATCAAAATGAGTATTCTCAAGTGATATTAAATATTTTAAGTAACGCAAAAGATATATTATTAGAAAGAGAAATAAAAAATCCAAAAATTCAAATAGAAATAAAAAGTGGAGAGGATTATAATATTTTAAAAATAGAAGATAATGCGGGAGGAGTAGATGAAGATATTTTAGATAAGATTTTTGAACCATATTTTACAACTCATCATAAAACTCAAGGTACAGGAATAGGTCTTTATATGTCTAAAAATATTATTGAAAGAGAAATGAATGGATTTATAAATGTTAAAAATACTGAAGTTGGAGCTTGCTTTACAATAAAGGTTCCCCAATAGTTTTGGCTTTAGAAAGATTTAGACTAAAAAGAGTATAACTCTTTTTAGTCTATTAAATATACTTAGTGATCAACTGCTCCATCTGCACCAAATCCTGTTTCAGCTCTAACATTCTGAGCTTCAAATGCTTTTTGTTCATCTTTTGCTCTTTGAGAATTATCAGTAATTGAGAAAAACCAAATACCAATAAAGGCAATAGATACAGAGAATAAAGCAGGGTGTTTATATGGAAAAATTGCTTCTGCATTTCCTAAAACTGATACCCAAACAACGGGACCTAAAATAACTAAAACAACAGCTGTAATAAGACCCATTAGTCCACCAATTAATGCTCCTCTTGTTGTTAATTTAGACCAGTAAATTGATAAGAAAAGAATTGGGAAGTTTGCTGATGCTGCAATTGCAAATGCAAGACCAACCATAAACGCAATATTTTGTTGTTCAAATGCAATACCTAATACCACTCCTACTATACCAATAGCAATTGTAGCTCTTTTTGAAACTTTAATTTCTTGCTCTTCTGTACAGTTTGTATTTATAACAGAAGCATAAAGGTCATGAGAAATCGCAGATGCCCCAGCAAGAGTTAGTCCAGATACAACGGCTAAAATAGTTGCAAATGCTACTGCTGAAATAAATCCTAGAAATACATTTCCTCCTACAACATGAGATAGATGAATTGCTGCCATATTATTTCCACCAAATAATTTACCGTCAACAAAATAAGCTTGTCCTTCTGGAGAGTTTAAGAAAACAATTGCTCCAAGACCAATAATTGCAATTACTAAATAAAAGTATCCAATAAATCCAGTTGCATAAACAACAGATTTTCTAGCTTCTTTTGCATTTCCTACTGTAAAGAATCTCATAAGTACATGGGGAAGACCAGCAGTACCTAACATAAGTGCTAAACCTAATGAAATTGCAGAGACTGGATCAGAGATAAAGCCTCCTGGAGCCATAATATCTTGTCCTAAAGTATGTGTTTCAACAGCTTTTGTAGCTAATGCTTCAAAAGAAAAACCAAAATGACTTAATACCATGAATCCCATAAAAGTAACACCAGATAAAAGTAATACTGCTTTGATAATTTGTACCCATGTTGTAGCAAGCATACCACCAAATGTTACATAAACAATCATCATTACACCAACTAAAATTACGGCATATTCATATTCTAATCCAAATAATACTTGAATAAGTTTTCCTGAACCAACCATTTGTGCAATTAAATATAAAGTAACAACTGCTAAAGAACCAAGTGCTGCAAGAGTTCTAATCTCTTTTTGACCAAGTCTATATGCAGCAATGTCTGCAAATGTAAATTTACCTAAGTTTCTTAATTTCTCAGCCATTAAGAACAAAATTACTGGCCAACCAACTAAAAATCCAACTGCATAAACAAGACCATCATAACCTTTTAAATAAACAAGTCCTGATAATCCTAAAAAAGATGCTGCTGACATATAATCACCTGCAATTGCCATACCATTTTGGAATCCTGAAATTCCTCCACCTGCCGTATAAAAATCTGATGCAGATTTAGTTCTTTTTGCTGCCCAGTAAGTAATACCTAAAGTACCACCAACAAAGATAAAAAACATAATAATTGCAGGAATATTAAGCTCTCTTTTTGTTGCTTCAAACTGTGCATCACCAGCTGCAAACATTGCAACTACAAAAATTGAAATAAGTGCTAATATTCTTAACATTATAATTCTTCCTTTACATCTTCTCTAATTTTATTAGTTAAATCTTCAAATTCACCATTTGCTCTTTTTACGTAGATTAATGTTGTAATGAAGCTAATAATAATAATTGCAGCTGCAACAGGGAATGCTATAGTCATAACACCTTCCCCAGTTTTAATTCCAAGTACTGTAGGGTTAAATGCAATCGTTAAAATGTATGTATAAAACATAACTAAAATGAAAATGCCTAATTTAACAGCAAAACCAGTTCTTTTTTTTACTAACTCTTGATAGTTGGGGTTAGCTTTTATTTTCTGTACTAATTGATCGTTCATAGATCCGTCCTCTCCTCTAGACTTATTTTCTTATATTACAATTTCTTATACTTTTAGTAGCATAAAAATAGCATTACAAAAATAATGTAGATTATACATCTAATAATTTGTAGATTAGTTTAAAAGTTGATTTTTAAGTCAAGATTAAGTATGAATACATATTCAGTAACAAATAGTTACAACAATAAAATAACAAAAAAGAATATGCTATTTTATTGCTACGAAGTAATGTGAATTTTTAATTATCCTGTATAAAATGTAGAGTTTGCAGGAGTCATTTCTCTTAGTTTTAGGAATATCATTGAAGTCATTATTGCATCATTTAAAGCATCATGTTTTCCAAGTTCAGGAATTTCTAACTCTTTCATAATAGTATCAAATTTTAAATCAATAAATTGATATTCAGAGTTTTTTGGTCTAGTCTTATAATACATTGAAGATACCTCAATGGAATGATTAGGAAGTTTAATCCCAATATATTTTTTTGTATATTTTGAAATCATTGCAATATCAAATTTAATGTAGTATCCTACAATTGTTCTATTTCCAATGAATTCTAAAAGTTCTAAAATAGCATCCTTAGGATCTACAGCATTTTCTAAATCAATAGGTCTTATATGATGAATTTTGATTGACTCTTCAGTTACATTTTTTGAAGGTTTTACAAATATATTTAAAGTTTTTCTCATCAAGATTTTATTTTCTTTGATGATTACTGCACCTATAGAAAGAATTTCATCTTTTTTAGGACTTAAGCCAGTTGTCTCACAATCTAAACATACATATTCATCTTTTGGAGCATCCTCAAAAAGAAAATCATATCTTTTATCTTTTAGATTCTTTCTTCTCCAGTTTTTTATAAATTTTTTAAACATTATGAAATCTTATCTGTTTTAAATGAATAGCTAATAAATTTTTTAAAATCATTTACGATTTTAAAACTATCTTTTAGTAAATCTCTCTCAATCTTACCTAAAGAGTGAGTATCTATTTCATTATTAATTTCTTTATCATCCTGAATCATCAATAAGTGTGCTTTTAGTCTTAATGTATTTAAAACATCAAAAGCTTCAAGTAATTCATGTGCCATATCATGTTCTAATACTTTTTTACTTTCTAATATTTTTATTCTTTTTATTGTTGTAGTTTCTCTGATTTTTTCACGTAATGCAAGACTTCTTATCCCTTGTACTATTGGGAAAACACCAGTTTTTTTAATATCAAGAATATGTGTTTTTGTCATAAAATTTGCTACGGTACTTGGAGTGTCAAAAGTTAGAGTAGCTTTTGCAAAATATGCCATAAAAACATCTTTATCATGCAGTTTATTAAATAAATCATCTTTTAAATTAATTAATAATTCTTTATCTCCTGCAACTGCATAAGCATCAAAGAAAATTGCTAAATCCATGTAATTTTGCATATCTGGTGCTTCAATCCATTTAGCAGTCTCTTTTTTATAATCTTCTACATTTTTACACCAAAATGGATTTGATACCATAATATTACCTTCACATGGAGGATAACCAAAATCAATTAGAGTTTGAGTGATTCTTTCCATATAAGGTCTATATTTTTCAACATCAACTCCATCTTTGACAACTAAGGCATTATCTTGGTCAGTTTTCATGATTTGTTCATTTCTACCTTCACTTCCCATTACAATAAGACATGCATCAGCTTGCATTTCATCTGGCAACATTAACGTGTATAGCTTTTTATAAACTTTTGTATTTAATTGACCAATTAAATTTGATATATGATTTACTTTTACACCTTTTGCATTTAGTGTTTTAATAGTATTGATTAATTCAATACTTGCATCTTTTAAATCTCCAATACTTTTAGCATTTTTAATTTTTGAATCTACAACATATGTATGATTTGCAAAATGTGATAAGACATCAATTTGTTCTAAAATACCAATCATATTACAATCGTTATCAACAACCCCAACTCTTTTAATATTCTTTTTAATTAATAAAGAGAATGAGTCAAATAAGTAATCATCTTGGTTTACTGATAATAAAGGGAATATTGCAATATCATCAACTGGTATTGTTAAATCTCTACCTTCTAATAATACTTTTATTTTAAGCAATGAATCTGTGATAATTCCATATTCATTATTTTCTTTTTTTACAATTATTGTTGAAGTTTTATACTCCATAGACTTTTCAATTGCATCAATAAGTCTTGTTCCACTATCAACGATACATGGTGGATGTAAAACAGTATCACTTACTTTTGCAATCATAAATGTTGAAAGCTCAGAAGTATACTCTTTATCTTTTAGAGTTTGAAATTTATTTACAAGATTATTTAGAAAAAAGTCTTTGAAACCATCATTTTTTTCAATTAATTCAAGAAAAATATTTTTTTCAATTTCATAACAAATTAAATCTTCATATACTTTAAAGTTGTTCTTCGTTTTAGCATATATTAATGAGTTAGCATCAAAAGAATCTTCATAATGATAGTCCATAAGTACTTCTTCTTCATTATACTCATGTACACTACCTTTTATAATTACAAAAAAATGATCTGGTATTTTTTCGGGAGTAATTAATACTTCATCTTTAGGATAATAGGCAATATCCATATGTTTAATACATCTATCCATTTGCTCTTCAGTTAGTAATTCAAAAGGGTGAATATTTGATAAAAAAGATTTTTGATCTCGAAGACTCATAGTATTCCTTCATGCATAAAATAGTATTGATTATAGTTAAAAATAATGTAAAAATATGGGAATTCACATCTTTAGTAATTTGGCATTTATATAATACAATTTTTTTATATTAGTAAATAATACAAAAAAATTGTATAAATTAGAGTAAAAAAAAAGCCAACCCGAAGGTTGACTTTTTAGTTTGATTAGTGATCTACCGCGTCACCAGCACCAGAAGGAATTCTGATTCTCTCAACAAGATCTTGAATCTCTTGAGGAGGTTCTGGAGTCATTCTAGATACAGCAAATGCTACAAGAATATGTAGGATTGTACCAATTGTACCAAATGATGCAGGAGAAATTCCTAAGAAGTACTGATCTGGTGTTCCTGGACCCCAGATAAAGTAAATTGCATAACCAACAGTTACAATAAGACCTGTTAAGATACCTGCAATTGCACCTTCTTTGTTCATTCTCTTATCAAATACCCCAAGGATAATTGTTGGGAAGAATGCTGCCGAAGCAATACCGAATGCTAATGCAACAACTTGTGCAACGAAACCAGGAGGGTTAATTCCTAAGTAACCAGCAACACAAATAGCAACGATAGCTGAAACTCTTGCCCACATTAACTCTGATTTCTCAGTTAATGTTGATTTCCCAGTTTCTTTATCTTTAAATACAACTTGACCCATTAAGTCATGTGAAATAGCTGAAGCAATTACAAGTAATAATCCAGCTGCTGTTGATAATGCTGCTGCAAGACCACCAGCTGCGATGAATGCAATTACCCAGTTAGGTAAGTTTGCAATCTCAGGGTTTGCAAGTACCATAATATCTCTATCAACATATAATTCGTTTTGAATTTTTCCATTTTCTACATATGGCTTACCATTTGTAGTTTTTCTTTCACCACTTGGTCCAACGTTAGTTCCATCAAATGCAGGTTTACCTTTTTTAGCATCAAAAGCAGCACCAGGAGCATATTGAATTTTACCATCGCCATTTCTATCAGTCCAAGCTAATAGTCCACCTTGTTCCCAAGTTTTGAACCATCCACCATTATTTGGAGTTCCGTCAGCATGTTTTAACTCACCAGCAACAAACGCTTTATATTCAACGTTTTGTACATTTTTGATTAAGTTAATTCTTGAGAATGCAGCAACTGAAGAAATAGTTGTATACATAATCGCAATAAATACTAATGCCCAACCAGCAGATACTCTAGCATCTTTAACAGTTGGTACTGTAAAGAATCTAACGATAACGTGTGGTAAACCAGCAGTACCAAGCATTAATGCAGTAGTTAACATAAATGTATTCCATAAGTTACCAGGTTGTGTATACTCTTTGAATCCTAAGTCAGAAACTGCAGTATCTAGAGCATGCAACAGATAGGTTCCTTCCGGGATTACTTTAACACCATCATCAAATGCGAAAGTAGTTTGTGCAAAAATACCTAATTGAGGTAAGAATGTATCAGTTACTTGTAATGAAATGAAAATTGCAGGAATCATATATGCAAAAATCATAACAACATATTGTGCAACTTGAGTATATGTAATACCTTTCATACCACCAAGTACAGAATAGAAGAATACGATTGCCATACCGATGATAACACCTGTATTTACATCAACTTGTAAGAATCTTGAGAATACGATACCAACACCTCTCATTTGTCCAGCAACATATGTGAACGAAACGAAGATAACACCGATAACTGCAACAAGTCTCGCTGTATCAGAATAATATCTGTCACCAACGAAATCAGGTACTGTAAATTTACCAAATTTTCTTAAATAAGGAGCCAATAACATAGCTAGTAGAACGTATCCACCAGTCCATCCCATTAAGTAAGCACCACCATCAGAACCTTTGAAAGAAATGATACCTGCTAAAGAAATGAATGACGCTGCTGACATCCAGTCCGCTGCTGTTGCCATACCATTTGCTACTGGGTGAACCCCTCCACCTGCAACATAAAACTCTTTAGTAGAACCAGCTTTTGCCCATAATGCAATACCGATATAAATTGCGAATGTAATACCTACGAATAGGTAAATCATTGATTGTAATTCCATAATAATCCTTTCCTATTCGTTAACACCGTATTTTTCATCAATTCCTGTCATAACCTTAACGTAAACAAAAATTAATGCAACAAATACATAAATCGCACCTTGCTGTGCAAACCAAAATCCTAACTTAACACCACTTATTTCTATTGCATTAAGTTCGTTAATGAATAAAATACCACATCCGTAAGAAACAACGAACCAAACTACAAGTAGTTTCATGATCATTGAAATATTTTCTTTCCAATATGCCTGAGCTTTTTCTGGACTCATTTAGATCTCCTTTTAAAGTTTTACTAATAAACTTAAATAGTTTTTAGTAATTCAACCTTGAAAGTATAATAAGTCAATGTAGCAAAAAGGTAGCAATTACATTTTTTTTACATAAATTTTTTTTGAGTGTAGTATTAGCGTAGCAAATAAGCTCTGAATGAGCTTATTGAAGGGATTTGTTAGACAGAATAATATCTGTCAATTTTGTAACCTAATCCTCTGATATTTTTGATAAAGTCTTCTTTTAATGCTTTTTTTAGTCTTGAAATCTCTGCTCTTATTGTAGGATTATCAATATTCTCTCCACCCCAGATATCAATTCTAAATCTTTCGAAGTCAACAATCATATTAATATTAAGTGCAAGTATGTGAATAATTTCTAATTGTTTCTTTGTAAGAGTTTGAGGTTCTCCACTAAAATATAGAGTTTGTTTATCTTTAGAATATGAATAGTTTTCAGAAAATCTAATATGTGAAGTACTATTTTGGTCTTTTTTAAGTATTTGATTTATCTTAATACCTAGTTCTTCTAAATGAAAAGGTTTTTTAATATACTCTCTACATCCTAAATCATATGCTTTTGTAATATCTTCTATATCAATAAGCGCTGATATGTATATAGTAGGAATATAGATTTTCTTTTTATTTAAATCTTCTAATATTTCAAAACCATCTTTTTTCGGTACGTTAATATCTAGAATAAGTAAGTCAAAACTTGTATCTACACTATTAACAACTTCTTCACCATCTGTGAAACTTTCAACCATATGCCCAATATCTCTTAAATATTCAGATATTGCATTGTTTAGCATTAATTCATCTTCAAGTAGCAGTATTTTCATTTATTTTAAACCTATAAGTGAATTTCGTATCTTTATCATTTGAGTCAAGTTTGATTATAACTAAATTTTTATCACAAATCTCTTTTACAATCCTTAATCCAAGGCCAAAACCACCTCTTGAACTATTTTCTCTATAAAAATCATTAAAGATTTTTTCTTGAGCTGTAATTTCATCTGAATTTGTTTTTACACTAAACTCTACTATTTCATCATTGAAATATGTAAGTCTTATATATATTGGAGATTTTACATATGAATATTTTATAGAATTAGATATATTATTATCAACTATTCTTTGTAACTCTGTTTTATTAAATTTTATATAAATCTCTTCATCAATATTTGTAATAAAAAATAATTCATTTGATGTTGCAACACCGTGAAAAAAATCTAGTCTTGATTTTAAGTATTCTGAAAAATTAATATATTCCTTTGGATAATCAACTCTATCTTTTTTAATTAAATATGACAAATCATCATAGATATATTGAATAATTTTTGTTCCTGATTCTATATTTGATATATATTTGTTATTTGGCGTATGCATTTTTAATAAATCTATATTTGTTCTTATAATAGATAAGGGAGTATTTACTTCATGAACTGAATTTTTAAGAAACTGTTTTTGTGAATCAATAAGATTTGTTAGTTCTTTTGTTTGTTCATTAACTTTTTCTTCTAGATGTGTATTTAAATCTTCAAGCATATG